>CACHJL010000021.1 GCA_902580135.1 uncultured Pelagibacteraceae bacterium
CATATTTAAATCCACATGTTTATTCAGATACAGTATTTTTTTTAGGAAATTTTTCAAAAAATTTTTTAATTTCACAAAAATATTTTTTTGGAATTGGTGCTGCTATTGCATCTTTTCTGTTTTTTTTCTCTTTAGGATATTTGGCTAAATATTTTTCTAATAATTTAATAAATTCAAAAGCCTGGAAAATTATAAATTTTTTTATAATTATATTTATGACTGTTTTGTCTAGCTATGTATTTTTAGAAATCATAGATTTTGTTTGACATCTATATATTAAAATTAATATTATAAATTTATAATGTCTAATATTAAATTTTTAAATATTCATAAATCATTTGGCCAAAATAAAATTATTAATAATTTTAATCTTGAAGGTAAAGAAGATGAGTTTTTAGTTCTAGTTGGCCCATCAGGATGTGGTAAGTCTACTTTATTAAGAATGATAGCAGGTTTAGAAAAAGTCGACGAGGGAAAAATTCAAATCAATGATAAAATTATCAATGAATTACATCCCTCGAAAAGAGAAACAGCGATGGTTTTCCAGTCTTATGCCTTGTATCCTCACATGAATGTCTATGAGAATATGTCTTTTGGTCTCAAAATTGAAAAACAAAGCAAAGAGGAAATTCAAACAAAAGTTTTAAGAGCAGCAAAAATACTTAAAATTGAAGAGCTTTTAGAAAGAAGACCTAAGCAGTTATCTGGAGGTCAAAGACAAAGAGTAGCTATTGGAAGAGCAATTACCAGAAATCCTAAAATATTTTTATTTGATGAACCGTTGTCAAATCTAGACGCTGCATTGAGAGCGGAAATGAGAGTTGAGATTTCGAAGCTACACCAACAAATCAAGACAAATATGATTTATGTTACCCATGATCAAGTTGAGGCAATGACTTTAGCAGATAGAATAGTTATTTTAAATCAAGGTAATATAGAACAAGTAGGTACGCCAGAAGAAATTTATACTGATCCAGCAAATATTTTTGTTGCACAATTTATAGGCACCCCAAAAATGAATATTTTAGAAATTGACGAAAAAGATATTAAATCAGAAAAAATAATAAAAGTATTAGGCACCGAACTTACTATAAAAAATATAAAATTAGAAAAAAGAAAACATTTTATTGGAATTAGACCAGAACATTTAAAAATAAATAATGATACAAAATTTAAATTTTCACCTGAAATAGATATTATTGAAAATTTAGGAAACGAAAAAATTGTTTATATGAAAAAAGATAATCATCAATTAAGTGCTAAAATATCTAGTGGAACTGAAATTGGAAATTCATTCGGCTTTGATCTTCAAAATATTTTTATTTTTAATGAAAATGGAAAAAGGATCAAAAGATAACGCAACTTATAATTGATATTTTTTTTAAAATTTGTTATTTTATAACATAAAATTATATGCATTAATCGCATATCAGATAGGTGGAACTTACCTATTGAGACAATGTGTCATTGTCATAATATTCGAAATAATTAAAACAAGGAGATGTTATGAAAAACATATTTAAACTTATCTGCATCTTAGGTTTGTTTTATTCAAATATAGTTTATGCAGATATTAAATTTTGGACCACGGAAGTCCAACCAGCTAGAATGGCTAAGCAAGAAGAGATGGCAAAATCTTTTGAAGCTAAAACTGGAATTAAAGTTGAAGTAATTCCAATTGAAGAAAAAGATTTAGGAACTCGAGCAACAGCCGCAGCAGCATCTGGAAATCTTCCGGACGTAATCTATCATACTTTACAATATGTTCTGCCATGGGCTGAAGCAGGTATCTTAGATGTTGATGCTAATAATGATGTAGTTAAGGCACTAGGTAAAAAAACTTTCGCACCAGGAGCACTTAATATGGCTAAATCAGGTTCTAAAATAGCCGCAGTACCAGTAGACGGATGGACTCAAATGGTAGTCTATAGAAAAGACCTATTTGAAAAAGCTGGACTTGATGCACCAACAAATTATGCAAATATTACTAAAGCAATAAAAACTTTATCAGGTGACAACATGTATGGTTTCGTTGCAGCAACAAAAACTGATGAAAACTTTATGAGTCAAGTTTTGGAGCATGTTCTTTTAGCAAACGGTGTAAATTTAGTTAAAAAAAGGTGGAACAAAAAAACAAGGTAAAGCTTTAAAAAATTCTTTAGAATTTTACAAAGTTTTAGCTAAAGCTAGTCCTCCAGGAGAACTTTATTGGAAACAATCTAGAGCCTTGTATTTTGCTGGTAGAACACCAATGATAATTTGGTCTCCATTTATAATGGACGAATTAGCAGGACTAAGAGACTCTGCACCGCCAACATTTAACGTTGATCCAACTTCTAATGAGTTAGCTCAAAAAACTGGTTTTATAACTAATTTTAGTGGACCTAATAATAAAAAAGGAGCTGCTTGGGCAGATATTAGATATTTTGGAATAACTGCAGATGCAGATACAGATGAAGCTAAAAAATTTATCATGTATTCTATGGATGAAGGTTACGCAAGCACATTATCTATAGCTCCAGAAGGTAAATTCCCAGTAAGAAGAGGTAACTCAAGTGATCCAAATGCATTTACAAAGGCTTGGAGTAAATTACCAGTAGGAGTAGACAGAAAAGCTCCGTTAACAGATCTTTACTCTGCTGATGTAATTAATAATATTGTTGCAGGATTAGATACAGCAAGCAGATGGGGAGTTAAAGAAGGGGAATTATCTAGAGCATCAAAAATTATTAACGCTCAGTTTCTAAATAGAATCACTAGAGAATATATAGATGATGAAATCTCTGTTGATGAAGCTGTTAATAAAATTAATGCTGAGTTAGCTAAATTCTAATAATTTAAATTTTTAAAAAAAGCGGGTAATATTATTTATCCGCTTTTTTTTTATGAACGATACACTAGCAAAAACTGAAAAGAAAACTGCATATCTATTAACACTACCTGCAGTATTTTTAGTTTTTGCAATAGTCTTATTTCCAATTTTTGCAAACGTTTGGATAAGTTTTAAAGAAGTTGAATTAAAAGATATAAGAATACCTGAACCGCGAGCAAAAAAAATTGTTAAATCTATCTCAGGAGAAACTACAAAAATTAAAATTCTTTATAAACTAAGAAATAGTTCTTTATTACAAGAGATTAGAGATGTTACTTTTCAAGACAAATATCCTAAAAATTATAAACCAAAAGAATTAGATAAAAGATGTGAATTTAAAAAAAATAAATTAAATTGTAGGTTTGGAAATTGGCCAGCAAAATATAGGGAAAACTTTCAAGTAATATTTGAGACGAAAGATGGATCTAATATTAATAAAAAAGAATTAAAATTAATAAAACCAAATTTAAATGGTGAGTCTGATAATATTTTACTTAATACAAAGTTTACTTTAAAAAATTTTAAAAAAGTTCTATTCGAGAATGAATTTATAGATCTATTATTAACTACATTTTATTATACTTTTTTTGGTACCGTAGGCTCAATTATATTTGGAATATTGACTGCTCAAATGGTCAATCAGAAATTTTTTGGTAGAACATTTATGAGGAGTGTTTTACTTTTCCCCTACGTGGCACCTGTTGTAGCATTAGCGTATACATGGGAACTTTTACTTGACCCAAACAGTGGAACTTTAAATAGTTTATTAATTAATTATCAAATAATAGAAACACCTATTAATTTATTAGGCCAAAAATATATTACAGTCAATATATTGGGATTTGATTTTAAATTAAGACTTGCACTAACAACAGTTATTATTTTTGAAATATGGAGATATTTTCCCTTGGCTTTTTTATTTATTCTTGCCAGACTACAGGCTATTCCAAAGGAATTATATGAAGCAGCTGATGTAGATGGAGCCAGTCCATTTCAAAAATTTTTTAAAATAACATTACCTCAGATCACAGCTGTAATTTCAATTTTGTTCATGATTAGATTTATTTGGAATTTTAACAAGTTTGAGGATGTTTTTTTGCTTACTGGTGGAGCATCTGGAACTAGAACTTTGCCAATAAATGTGTACCAACAAGGATTTGCAATATCGGATATTGGAACTGGCTCAGCTGTATCTATAGTAATTGTAATTCTCTTACTTTTATTCATGTTTTTCTATTTTAAACTTTTAGGAAAGAGAGTTGATGAGAACTAAAAATATTATAATTTTTTCAATTATTTCGTCTTTTTTTTTAGCAAGTTTGATTTCTATATGGAAAATACTAGTTACATTGCAAGGTATAAAATTAGAAAATTTTAATTTTCAAGTTATCTTTTTACTTGGTTTTTTAGTTTCATTAGCTCAGGTTATTATAGGAAACAAACTTAATATAATTTTAAAATTAATAATTTTTTCATTAATATTTATATTTATTGATGGATATTTAATTCAATCTATGCCTATTTGGTATAATACTGGAGTATTTTTAATTCTTTATTTCTTCATTAATAAAATTAAAAAATTTAACAAAAAAAATTTGGAAGAAGAGCATTCTACTCAAATAATAATTTTTGATTTTTTAACACTTTTCGGAATAGTACTATTTTCATTTGTAATACTGTTTCCATTTTACATGATGGTAGTTACAAGTTTTAAAACGCAAATTGCGTTGTTAGTTAATCCTTTAGATTTTAGTATTAATTTTACCCAAGGATTTAAAGATTTATTTAAATCATATTTTGTAATATTTAAATCTTACAAATTTGGAAAATATATATTAACTAGTACCATTGTATCTCTAGGAACTGTATTCATAACATTAATTTTTGCAATTCCAGCTGCTTACGCTATAGCCAGATTAAACTTTTTTGGGAAAACATTTTTATCAACATCAATATTGATAATTTATATGTTTCCAGCAATTGTCTTAGTAATACCACTTTATACTGTTTTTAGCCAGCTGGGTTTGAGAAACTCTATAGAGGGATTATTAATTGTTTATACCGCTACCACGCTTCCTGTAGCTATATATATGTTACAAGGTTACTTTAAGAGTATTCCTAAAGAGTTAGAAGAAGCTGCAATATTAGATAAATTAAGCTGGTTTGGAATTATAATTAAAATAATAATTCCACTTAGTATTCCAGCTATTTCCTCAGTTGCTTTGTACGTATTTATGATAGCTTGGAATGAATTTTTATTTTCTTTAATGTTTTTAGATAATCCCAATTCTTTTACACTTTCAAGAGCTATACAGTATCTAAGTGGAGATGCAGAAACACCAAGACAATATCTAATGGCTGGTTCAGTAATAGTTACTTTACCAGTTTTGTTTATTTTCGTTTATTTTGAAAAATATTTAGTAAGCGGGCTAACAGCAGGAAGTGTAAAGGGGTAATGAGCAATTTAGTGGAGATTGCTAAAAAAATTCTTCTAGATAACAGAAGATCTGGTTACACGCTACCTACAAACAATAAACTATACCCAGCCCAATGGAATTGGGACTCAGCCTTTATATCGCTAGGGTATTCATATTTTAATATAGATTATGCAATTGAGGAATTAGAAACACTTTTAGAGGGCCAATGGGATGACGGTATGGTCCCACATATTTTGTTTCATGATGAGGATGATACTTATTTTCCAAACCACACGACTTGGTCTTGTGGAAAAGAAATACCGTCTTCTGGAATAACTCAACCTCCAATAGCAGCATCAATTTTAAGTATAATTGTTAAAAATAATCAATTAAATGAAATACAAAACAGAAAAGTTTTTAATTTAGTTTGTAAGTTAAAAAAATATCATGAGTGGTTTTTTAAAAATAGAGATAAAAATCAATCAGGTCTAATATCTATAATACATCCTTGGGAAAGTGGTTATGATAACTCTCCTTTATGGGACTATGCATTGTCGAAAGTAACAATTGAAAAAAATTTATCATATGAAAGAAGAGATCTTGAAGTTTCAAATAACGATGAAAGACCTTTAAATAAAGATTATGATTGTTATATAACTCTCTTAAATCAATTTAAAACAGTCAATTATAATCCCAATAAACTTTTAAATAAATCTATGTTTAATATTATTGATATTGGTTTTAATTCAATTTTTCTTAAAGCAAACAAAGATTTATTAGAATTATTAAAATTATTTAAATTAGATTATTTAGATTTTGAGGAAATGATTAATAAAACTGAAGATAACATATTTGATTTATATAATGAAAAAGAAAACATGTTTTTTTCATTTGATTTAAAAAACAATGTTCAAATTAAAATACCTTCACTTACCAATTTCTTTATTTTATTTGCAGATTTGAAAAATAATGACATGAATACAAAAATAATTAAAAATCTTGAAGAATTTAATATAGATGAGAAATATTTTTTTACTACAATAAAACCCGATCATCACTCATTCGAAGAGAAAAGATATTGGAGAGGCCCTATATGGATAAATACAAATTGGATAATTTACAAATCTTTAATCAATAAAAACAGAAGTTTTGCACAAAAAATTAAAAAACAAACAATTCAATTAATTAATCAAAATGGCTTTCATGAATACTACAGTTCTAAAACAGGATTACCTTTTGGTGCAAATAATTTTTCGTGGTCTGCGGCTCTTTATTTAGATTTTATGCTTGGTATAAATTGATTATATATTTTTTTTAGTGTGTCAACTTGTTACATTTCTATTAGTTGATAAAAATATTTTCGTAACTAAATAGCTTTTATGAATTACTCAAACAAGCACTTAATATGAAAACCACAAAACACATAATTATTTCTATAATTTTATTTTTATTTGCTTCTAACACTTTTGCTGCAGACGAAACTATTGAAATGTTAAATAAATTAGAAAATGAGTCTATGGTTTATTCAAAAAAAATTGTGAGAATAGATGTTGGAGATACAATTTTTTGGAAGTCAACAAATCCGGGACACAATGTAGAATTTATTAAAGGCGGAGTTCCAGATGGAGTAAAAAAGTTTAAATCTAAATTTAGCAAGGATACAGAGTATAAATTTACGATCCCAGGCATCTATGCATATTGGTGTACACCTCATAAAAGTATGGGCATGATAGGTTTTGTAATTGTTGGTAACGATAAATCAAATTTAGAAGCAATTAAAAAGATTAAATTTATGGCTAAATCAAAAAAAATTGCCCCTGATTTAATCAATTCCTTATAAGTAAAAATATTTAAAACAAAAAAAAGTTTTTATCTTATTTACATTTTAAATTTGAAATAAGATAAAATTAATTAATTTGAAAATCCATATTTTCTAAGCCTAACATCACCTGTTCTTGCATGAGCTTCCATACCTTCGTATCTAGAAATTCTTGCGCAAGCTGCTCCAACTTCTTTTGTTGAAGCTTTAGTCATTCTTTGAAAACTTAGAGTTTTAATAAATTTACCAACAAATAATCCACCAGTATATCTTCCTGCACCTTTTGTTGGCAGAATATGATTGGTGCCGGAACATTTGTCTCCATAAGCAACTGTTGTTTCTTCGCCTATAAATAGTGAACCGTAATTTTTTAATCTATCATGAAACCATTTAAGATTTTTTGTCTGTACTTCTAAATGTTCTGGCGCATATTCATCGCTAATTTTTGCCATTTCTTCATCTGAATCACAAAGGATCACTTCACCATAGTCTCTCCATGCGGCGGTAGAGTTTTCTTTTGGTAAGTCAGGTAAATCTGAAATCAATTCTGGAACTCGTTTCATTACATAATCTGCAATTTTTCTACTGGTAGTAAACAACCATGCTGGAGAGTTATATCCATGTTCAGCTTGTCCAACTAAATCAAAAGCAACAAGTTCTGGATCTGCTGTTTCATCTGCAATAACTGCAATTTCTGTTGGACCTGCAAATAAATCTATCCCAACTTTTCCAAAAAGTATTCTTTTTGCTTCTGCAACAAATTGATTTCCTGGCCCAACTAGAATATCTGCTGGCGCGTTTCCAAATAGACCATTAGTCATTGCAGCAATTGCCTGAACGCCACCTAAGTTCATAATCACATCAGCTCCACATAAATCTGCAGTATAAATTATTGAAGGATGAACACCCACATCAGGTTTTGGAGAACTACATACAATAATATTTTTTACTCCTGCAACTTTTGCAGTTGTCACACTCATCACTGCTGAAGCTATGTGAGCATACCTTCCTGCAGGAACATAACAACCAGCTGTATTAACCGGAATTAACTTTTGACCAGCAAACAATCCTTCAGATAATTCGACTTCAAAATCTTGACCATAATTTTTCAGTTGAGCTTCGGCAAATTTTTTTACTCTCTCATGTGAAAATTGAATATCATCTTTAGTTTTTTGATCTAAATTTTTTTTTATCTCTTCAATTTTTTCTTTTGAAACAATTACATCACCTTCATATTTATCAAATTTTTTTGAAAGTTCTTTACAGCCTTCTTCTTTTTTTTTCTCAATATCTTTAAGTATATTTTCGACAATTTCTCTTGTTTTAGTATCATCCGTAGAGGAAGTTTTTGGTGATTTTTTTAAATAGTTAATTGGCATTATTTCTTTTTTATTTTAAACGTATTTAAATGATTAACTTTCTGTTTTCAACTTAGAATTAATCTAAAGCCACCACAGAGGCTGCAATAGAAGCTAATCTTGCAGTCGCATCATCAGATCTACTAGTTATAACTACTGGAACTTTACCCCCAACGACTACACCTGCAGCACATGCACCCATAAAATAAATCATCATTTTAACCAATGCATTTCCGGTTTCAACATTTGGAACTAAAAGAACATCTGCATCACCAGCTACCTCATTTTTAATTCCTTTAATTCCGGCTGATTTTTTAGATATACTATTGTCAAATGCCAAAGGCCCAAAAATATCTGCATTAAAAGACTCTTTTTTTGCAAGTTCTGTGATCTCTTTAGCATCAATTGAACTTTGCATACTATCTAAGATTTCTTCTGTTGCAGATAATATCGAAATTTTTGGCCTTGGTATATTTATTCGATGACAGAAATCTATAACATTTCTTAGTATATGCATTTTTGTTTTGATATTTGGATTAACGTTTAGAGCTCCATCTGTAATTATTAATGGTCTATCTTCTTTTTCTAAAGTCATGTGCCAAATATGGCTTAGTCTAGTTTTTCCGATTAAATTATATTCTCTTTTAAAAACTTCTTTCATTAAAACATCGGTATGAATATGTCCTTTGACAATAATACTAACTTTATTGTCGGCAGCTAATCTTGAAGCAATTTTTGCCGTATCATTTTCTTTTGTTTCATTAATAATTTCAAAATCAGATAGATCAAATTTAAGTTCCTCAGCACATTTTTTTATTTCATCCTCATCGCCTATAAAAACAGGTAAAATTAGATTTTCTTTAACAGCATCCATGACGGATAACATTGGAAGTGTTTTTCCAGCATTTACAATCGCCGCTCTAACTCCTTTTTTTTGGTGAGCTATATCAAGAAGATTAATAGGGCAAACGGTTGATTTTTCTGAAAGCATTCAATTTTAATTATTAGATCTAATATTTATAATAATTATTAATTGCAACTTATTTTTAATGATAATTTCAAAAAATAGTTTAATTTAAAACTAATATTGTTAGTAAATAAATGGAAATTGTAACTAAAATAGCACCAATAGCTTTAGCTTTAATTATGCTTGGCTTGGGACTTGGTTTGTCAACAAAAGATTTTACAAGAGTTTTAAAAAACCCTAAAGATTTTTTGATAGGGCTTACTTGCCAACTAATTCTACTACCAATTGTTGCTTATTTATTAATACTAGTCTTTAAATGTCCAACAGAAATAGCAATTGGAATTATGATAATAGCAGCTGCACCAGGAGGCGTAACTTCAAATGTTATGACTAAGTTTGCAAAAGGAGACGTGGCATTATCTATATCGCTAACTGCTGTTATAAGTTTAATAAGTATAATATCGGTTCCTTTTATAGTTTTTAATTCAGCCAATCTTTTGGGTGTTTCAGATATAACTAAAAATGTTTCATTAACTGGAGTGGCTTTAAAAATGGCAGGAGTAGTAACAGTTCCAGTTATAATTGGAATGATTATTAGACTATTTTCTGAAAAATTTATATCTTCTAATATTAGATTTATTGAAAAAATAACTGGAATATTATTTTTAATAGTTTTTGCAGCAATATGGATAGAAGAAAGAGAAAATATTATTTCATATTTATCTCAAGCTGGAATATTAGTTTTAACTCTTAATGTAGTAATGATGCTAATAGCTTATTTTATTGCTAAAAGTTTTGCTTCTGGAGCCAAACAGGTTAAATGCATTTCTTTAGAGTGTGGTTTGCAAAATGGTACTTTGGCAGTTTTTGTTGCAACACAATTATTTAGTGACATCACATATATAATCCCGACCGCAGCCTATGCTCTAACTATGTATATAACTGGATTCATATTCATTTACATTTTAAAAAATTATAATTAGCATTTTTAGCTTTTAGACCCAAAATGAGCACTTTTTTTCATAAAAAACCTATTTTGAACTTTAAATAAATTGAGAATTACAAAAAAATCTGGCTTAATGTTAAATATAAAAATTATCAATGAGCACAGAAACAATTATTAAAGAAAATATAAAAAACTTAAAAATAGACCCAAAAGGACCGGAAATTAAAAATTCTGGTCCAGAAATTTCTAATTTAGATCTTAACAAGGTTTATAAAAATAATTTAATAAAAAAAAAAACAAAGATTTGTATAAACAAATTACAAGAGGAACTCAGAAAAAAAGAAATTAAACAAAAATTTGAAAGTAGAATTGTTTATGGAGTGTTCATTTCATTGGTTGCAGTGCTATTTTATGTCTCTACCTAATAAAAAAAATTAAAATTAAGATATTAATATATCTATATCTTTAAATATATTTTTAGATATTCTTATTTCTCTTTTAGAATTTTCTTTATAACGATTAAATTTATTTTGACCTGGGTATAATATTTCTTTTATACCTTTGATTTTTGGCAATTTTTTAATTCTTTTAATGTTTTCTTTTATCCTTTGATTAAAATTAGGCACAAAAATATTTGGTTTCATTACTATAAAAAGATGACCAATATTTTGGGGGCCAGTAAAATCATCAAAAGGATCTTTTACTTTTCCACCATGATTTCCACCTGTTAATACACCACTTAAAATATCCACCATCCATGCAAATCCTGAGCCTCTATAACTTGCAATTGGCAATTGAACTCCTTCTAAAGCTTTTTTTGCGTTAGTTGTAGGATTGCCAAATTTATCTAGCGCCACACCTTCAGGAATTTTTTTTCCAGCTCTTGCGGCAAATCTAATTTTTCCTCTATTTATCATAGAAACTGAGCTATCTAATATAAAAGGTATTTTATTTGAAGTTGGTGAGCCGAAACAAATTGGATTTGTACCAAATAATGTTTTTAATGCACCGTGAGGAGCAATAGCAGGGGGAGCGTTAGTAAAAACTAATGCTATAAGATTTTTTTTAACTGCTTGTTCTGCATAATAACCTGACAGACCATAGTGACCACTATTTTTAATACCCACCAAACCAAAACCAGTTTTTTTAGCATTTAGTATTGCTTTTTTTATTCCAATATCTGCTGCAACAAAACCTATACTATTGTTTGCATCTATATGAGCAATTGATTGTGAAATTTTTTTAATTTTTATTTTAGGTTTTGGGTTAATTACTTTTTTATTAATTCTATCGCAGTACATTTTTAATCTAGACAAACCATGAGCGGGTGCTCCAACTAGCTCTGCATTTACTAATGCTTCAGAACAAATTTTAGCATGATTTTCACTTAATTTATGTTTTATAAAAATATCTGTAATTAATTTTTTTAATTTATTTTTTTTCATTCAAGTTAATTTATATTTTTTTAAAAAATGATTTAATATCTTTAATTAATAACCCAGGTTCTTCTAGAGCCACAAAATGACCTCCTTTAGGCATTTTAGCCCATCTCACAATATTAAATCTAGAGTGTCAATATTTTGAAATATTTTTTAAGTAATTATAATTTGTTCCATGGGTCCAGCCTTCAATATTTTCAAAATTTTTCCAAGGATATGCTTTTATCTTTTTGTAGATTACATCTAATATTTTTTTTTAACTGTTAATTTAAATGATTTAATCATCTTAAATTATACAACTCCTACGTTAAATTTTTTTTATTTTACATATAAAATAGTTTTTATCTTTAATTACATTCCATTGTTAATATGCTACCATTATGTCGCATTAAGAAAATAAAATGACTAAAAACGATTTATTAGAAAGTAAATTTTTTTTAATTTTTGTAGTGAAAATTTTTCTTTTCACAACTCTCATCTTAATGTTTTTAATTTCATTCTCAGAAGCAAAGAAAAAAAAAGAAAAAGATTGTTTATATTGTAATGAGTATGAAAAGTTAAAAGATTGGCCTGAAAGTGAAAGACCAGAAGCATTTATTTATGAAGAATTAAATTATCCAGAAGGCATGTTTACTAAAAAACATAAGACAAGCAAAAAGAGACAAGGTTTTGCTGGAAAAAAAGTTTATCATAGGTTTGTCAAAGCAAAATCTTCTCTTAACAAATACCAACATCTAATGATAAGAGATATGTCATATTTCGAAGCTCTATTTAATGAAATGCTAAATGATCCAAAAGCAAGTGTTGAAACATTAGAAGGACTCAAAAAAGGAAGAGAAGCAATGAGAATGAGTCTTCAAATATCTCCAAAAGCAAAAACTTCAGAGGCTGTATTAAAGTTTTGGGCAACAGGAAAAATGTTAGCCATTGCACATAAAAAAAATAAAAAGAAAAAGAAAAAAAAAGCTAAAATTGATCCAGAGATATCAGAAAGAGCTGCAGTACTTGCCAATATGAAAAAACAAATAGCAACTGCCAAAGTTAATGCTCAGAGAGCAGCGACAATTGAAGCCCAAAAACAAATAGAAGTAACAAACTAATGTTTAAAAAAATTTTATTCAAAACTTTATTTTTAATAATTTTATTTTCTACTAATTTACTAAATGCCAATGATATTAGTACAATGTCTGGAATTTCAGATGCAGCTGGTAATTCTGCACAAGCTGCAGCTGATCAGTTGGCAGCTGATGCGGGAAAAGTGACAGAAAATATTAAAGGTGCTGCAGATGCGCTAGGAGAAGCTAAATCTGATATTGGTAAAGCATTAGATACATCAATTGCCCAAGCAGAAAGTGCCATGGCATTTGCTCAAGAAAGTTTAGCTAAAGGAGATATAACATCAGCGGTTCAAGCTATGTCTATGGTTGAAAGTGTAACCGATATGGCTTTAGGAGTAATTCCAGATCCAACGGCTCTTGATATGGAAGGAATAGATTTTGGAAAAGAATTTTCACCTGATGAGATGGCAGCATTATCTAGTATAGCTGGTCAAATGGGGGCAGGAAAAGTTGTTGCAATGCAAAAATTAGCCGGTCAAATGAGTGCAGTACAAGGTGCGGGTTTTGATGCTAAAGGAATGATGGGAGCTTTAGATAATAATGGTATAGGAATTGGAACTGCTATGCAGGGTTTAGCAACATCTGGAATGGTTGATATGAAGTCAGTTATGGGAACTGAAGGATTTGATATGGGAGCTTTTGATCCTGCAAGTTTTGCATCTATGAATGTTGCAGAAATGGGGATGAGCCCAGCAATGATGACTGGAGCACTAGAAGCATTACCTGTTGGCGCAGCAACTGCAGCATTAGAAACATTAGCAGCAAATCCAGAAGCAATGGGTCAAATGGGACAAACCATGACAGGTGCAATAGTAGCAACTATGAGCGCCAAAGGTATGGGCGATGAAATGATGAAAAGTATGGAAGTTAGTATTGGAATGGAAGGCATGACAGGAATGGCTGAAGGAATGAAAGGAATTGAAGGAATGCAAGAAATTGGAAAAGCTATGGCAGACATGGGAATGGAAAACATGGCAAAAAGTTTATCAACAGCATTTGCTAATCCTGAAGTTGGAATTGCTGGAGCAATGTCAGGATCTGTAGGAATGATAAGCCAAGCTATTTCAGGAAAAGCTCCAAAAGAAAAAAATGCGATTGCACAGGGTGCTGAAATGAAAGATTCATTTGCATCAAAAATGAGTGAAGCAGGACCAGAAGCAATTGAAATGCCAGAAAATGTTAGTGAGTCTGGAATGATGATGGGAGCTATGATTATGGCAAAACCATCTTTAGCTGGAGGATTGCCCGGAGCAATGGCACCACCTAAAGGCATGACAGCAGCAGCAATGGGAAATGTATTAGGAGAAAATGCTACATCACCAGAAGATATGGCGGCTATGTCAGGTATGAAAGATGTCATGGGTGACACAATGGGAACTGCTGAAATGGGAGAAGCTATGGCAGGAATGACAGGAATGGATCCTGCAGCCATGGATAAATTAGGAATGGCAGATATGGCTGCCCAAACAGGATTAACTCCTGGTATGGTCGCAAGCATGGGGGCTGCCGGAATAGCAGGTATGGATGTGTCAGTAGTTATGTCAACTAATGTTGCTGGATTGGGAAGTAAAGCAGTAGTAGGTATAGCTGACATGGCGAAAAATGGAAATTTATCAGCTGGACAAATGGGTGACATGATGGAAGTAGGTTTAGTTAACCAAGGTACAATGGCCGCAATGGGAGCAAAAGGTATGGAAGGATTAAGTAGTGCCATGGGAATGGAAGGTGGAGACATGGGGCTAGCAGCAATGAGTGGTGGTATAGCTGGAATGGGAAATATGGATATGAATGCAGAGATAAATCCTGAAATGGCCGCAAGTATGGGAATAACAGCAGGACCAGAAGGAGCTAAACTAGGTGATATTATGGGACCAGGTGCAAAACCTGAAGGAATGGAAGGTGCATTAACTGATATGGCTCCAATGGAAGGTGGAATGAATTTAGGACAAGTTTCGGCAGCAATGGGTACAGGTATAGATCCAGGAGCAGCAATGGGTTCCGTAGCAAAAGGAGCAATGGCTGCAAATGAAGCCGGTGCAGGTTTAGCAGGAGCAGCAATGGGAGCTGCAATGTCTGCCCAAGGTGCTGCAGCATCAGCAATGGGTTCACATGCAATGGGAGCTGCAATGGGAATCGGAGGTATGGGTGAAGGCGCAATGGGTACAGCCATGGAAGGATCTATGCAAGAAGGAATGACAGGAGCTATGGGAGGAGCTATGGCTGGAGCTATGGCTGGAGGACCATCAGGTCCAGGAATGGGTGATGCGATGGGTGCAATGGGACCCGGACCAGGCGATCCAGGAGCTATGGGTGGATTAGGTGGTGCCATGGGCGATCCAGGAGGAGCCATGGGAGGAGCCATGGGAGATATTGGTGGTGCAGTAGGAGATGCAATGGGACCAGGACCAGGGGAACCAGGGCCAGGACCATATGATCCAGGAAATCCAGGACAAGGGCAACCAGGACCAGGACCAGGACCAGAGCCACAATAATTATAAAAAAATGAAATTAGAAAAAAATTTTTTATTTTTTTTTCTAATTTTTATTTCTTCAATTAATTTTTCTTTAGCAGAATCTAGATTTGGTGAATTAACAGAAATGTTTGATAAGAAAATGAGAGGTAAAGATAATCAATGGGTTAGACCTCATCCAGGTCCATTTGTTTGGAATATTATCGAAAATAAAAAAGGAGAATTTAATTGGCAAGATACAGACAAATATGTTGTTTATGCACAAGATCATAATCAAACTATTATTGCTACTATTTGGCCTCATGCAAATTGGGATCAAAGATCATGCAAAAGAAAAAAAGCCAGAAGTCCATTTGGAAAAAATTTTTCAAAATATTTAAGCAAACCTTGTTCAATGGAAGATTATAAAACCTTTTTATTAAATTTGATAGATCGTTATGACGGTGATGGAAATAACGATATGCCGGGATTATCTAAACCAATTATTTATTGGGAAATAATGAACGAACCTGAATTTAAAATGTTTTTTAAAGGTACAGAAGACGAATTTGTAGAAATTTTTAATTTTTCTTCAAAGTTAATTAGAGAAAAACAAAAAGGAGCAATTATTGTTATGGCAGGTGCAGCTGGCATGTTTCCAGAAAATAAAAAATTTTGGAAATCAGCCTTACCAAAAATAAAAGATAATTTTGATATTGCTAATATTCATCATATAACACCACCTGAAGGCAAATGTGATAAAGAATTTTGGGTAGATGAATTTGGAAAATTGCTAAAAAGTTTAAGTATTGAAAAACCTATTTGGGTTACAGAGGCTATGACAGGCAAATGTAAAGCTGTTGCAACCTATATAAAAGCTTTTGCAAGTGGAGCAGAATTGATAATTGATGTTGGTATTAATGCACCAGGTATGAAAATGAGCAAAAAACAAAGAAAAGAATTGAATAAATTTATTAATGATTATGATGGATTTGAATCAGTAAAACTTATGTCAAAAAATGAAGCTGAATTTAAGTATAAAGATGGTTCTACAAAAGTTTTAAAATTTAAATAATTTAAGTTAAATTTAATTATTTTTTTTATAGACATTTAAGAAATTTTCTTAAGTCATTTACTAAAAGATCAGGTTGCTCAAGAGCGGCAAAGTGGCCACCTTTTTTCATAACAGACCAATGTTTAATTTTAAATATTCTTTCTAAGTATGATTTAGGAGGCCATTCTGACATCTCTTTAGGAAATATAGCAATTCCAGTAGGTACGTTAATTTTTTTAAATTTTTTTGGAAACATTCTTCCACCTTCTTCTCTTCTTCCAAAATAGATCCAGCTTGCTGTATTAAATGTTTTGGTTATCAAATAAATCATAATATTTGTTAATAAGATATCTTTGTTATAAGTTTTTTCAATTTTACCATGTTTCAGGTCAGACCAGGAATGAAATTTTTCTAATATCCAAGCCGCAACACCAATTGGGCTATCAATCATTGAATAACTAAGAGATTGTGGCTTTGTTGCTTGAATAGTTCTATAACCTTCTTGCATTATTTGGTCTTTAGCAAACCTTTGTTCCCACGCTCTTTCTTTTTTGTTTATTGCACCCTTAGGATGTCTCATGGTTAGACAATTAATATGAATGGCTTTGCAATTTGCTGAATGATCATATCCAAGCCAATTACAAATAGTTGCCCCCCAATCTCCTCCTTGAGCTATATATTTTTTATATTTAAGATCATTAATCATTAATTTATTCATTACTTTAGCAATTTTTCTAGGACCATAAGGTTTTGATGGTAAACCTGAAAAACCAAAACCTGGCAAAGAAGGAACAATAACATCGAAAGCATCTTCAATTTTACCTCCATACTTTTCTGGATGCGCTAATTTTTGAATAATTTCTAAAAATTCAACTATGCTTCCTGGCCACCCATGTAAAAGCAAAAGTGGGGTAGGATTTTTTCCGCTTCCTTTCTCTTTAATAAAATGAATTTTTAAACCATCTATTAAAGTGGTAAAATTTGAAAAGTTATTTAATTTTTTTTCTTGCTTTTTCCAATTGTATTTTGAAATCCAATA
>CACHJL010000022.1 GCA_902580135.1 uncultured Pelagibacteraceae bacterium
CTGTTATTTCTGGAGTGGCAAGACATTATTTTAATTTAAGAGGAAGAAACATTCATAGGTTGTATATTTTAATATCTTCAATAATAGCACTTATCGTTCTTGCAGTTTTAGTTTTATTATTTAAATAATTAATAAAAGAATTATGTCTGAAAAATTAATTATTAGCTGGGATGAATATAATAAGACAGTTGAAAAACTAGCAATACAGATTCATGACAGCGGCTATAAACCAACAATATTGATTGGTATTATGCGAGGGGCAGCACCAATGATTGATGTACTGAGTAGAATTTTTAAATTAAAATGCGCATACCTTGCTGTCGAATCATATAGTGGAAAAGGAGTAGAGGACGAACAAGGTGATATTGTTTTCTCTAGAGAAATGAGCTCAATTGCACCAAACATGGGTGGTAAAATACTTTTGTGTGATGATTTATCAGATACAGGAATTACATTTAATAAAAGTATATCTTGGTTAAAAAAATATGAACCAATTAAAGATAAAATAGAAGAAATTAAAACAGCAACTTTATTTAAAAAAAAGAAATCTTCTTTTGAGCCAGATTTTTGTGCAAACAAGCTTCCTGATAATCCTTGGATTGTACAGCCTTTTGAAATTTATGAAGAATTAAGAATTGAAGAAATAAAAAAAAAACACCAGAAATAAAAAAGGCCAGTTTTTAAACCGGCCTTTTAAATTTTTTAGATTTATTTTATAATAACTATTTAGGTATATCTCCCTCAACACCTTTAACATAAGTCATCATTCCCGCGAGCATTCCATCGTCAGCAGTTTTACCTTCAGCTACCATTAAATTACCTTGTTGGTCATAAATTGGTCCAGTGAAAGAATGAACTTTACCAGATGCCAAATCTTTCTCGAGTTGATTAACTTTTGATCTTACGTCAGCTGGAATAGCAGAGTCTAGATCAGATATAACTACCATACCATCACCTATACCATGCCAAGTATCTTTTTGATTCCATGTTCCATTTGCTAAAGCCTTAACTCTATCGACATAGTAAGGGCCCCAGTTGTTTTCTACTGAAGTCAATACAGCTTTAGGAGCAAATTTGTCCATATCGCTAGCTTGTCCAAAAGCAAATATTCCTGCCTTTTCAGCAATTTGAACTATGGCAGTACTATCAGTATGTTGAGCAATAATGTCAGCACCTTGATCAATTAATGCTTTAGCTGCTTCAGCTTCCTTACCTGGATCATACCATGTAAAAGCCCAAACAATTTTAGTTTTGATGTTTGGATTTACTTTTTGTGCCGCTAAAGTAAATGAGTTGATTCCTCTAATTACTTCTGGAATTGGAAAAGAAGCAACATATCCAATAACATTAGATTTTGTCATAGATCCAGCTATTGTTCCTAGAATAGTTCTACCTTCATAGAATCTAGCTGCATATGTTGAAACATTTGCATGTTCTCTTTTATATCCAGTAGCGTGTTCAAATTTTACATTAGGAAACTCTTTTGCAACTTTATTAGTAGGATTCATATATCCAAAACTAGTTGTAAAGATAATGTCATGACCAGAATTAGCTAACTGACGAAGAACTCTTTCAGCATCAGCACTTTCTGGTACACCTTCCACGTATGTTGTTTTGTATCCGGCAGCTTCTACAGCTTTTCTTCCTACATCATGTTGATATGTCCATCCATGGTCACCCGTTGGACCAATGTAGACAAATGCTGCTTTAACATCTTTTGCAACAGCAGCAACTGTGAATGTAAATAAGAAAACTAAAGAAGAGACGAAAGAACGAATTAATGTTTTATGCATAAATTTATTTTCCCTTCTGATTTTTTAAATAATCAAACTTAAAGTAAATTATGTAAAAAAAAATAATTATTTTAAAATTAGTTATCTTTATAAAATGATTTACCTAAAGAACTTGGCGTGCTTAGTCTTATTTTTCTACTATCACGAGAAATTACAACTAATACTATTATTGTTACTATATAAGGAAGGGCTGTTAAAAACTGAACAGGAATCCTTACTCCAATTGCTTGCATATGAAATTGAATTATAGTTAATCCACCAAAAATCATTGCACCAATCAAAATTTTAATTGGGTTCCATGTAGAGAATACTACTAGAGCTAATGCGATCCAACCTCTTCCACCAGTCATATTTTCAATCCATTGTGGGGTATAAATCATTGATAAATATGCACCGGCAAGGCCACACATTGCCCCTCCATAAAGAATACACAAGTAACGAACCAACCTAACATTTATTCCTTGGTTTGATGCTGAATCAGGCGAGTCTCCCACAGCTCTTACGATCAATCCTATTTTTGTTTTTTTTAAAAAATAGTTAGTAATAAAAGGTAAAGCAAAAGCAAAATAAAATACAATTGAATGTCCAAATAATATTGGGCTTAAAAAAGGTATTGCATCTTTTAAGCTTCCAAATAAAACAGGAAACTCTTTTCCAGGAATACCAACAAAGTTTTTTCCAATCATTGCAGATATTCCAATCCCAAATATAGTAAGTGCTAAACCAGTAGCTACATGATTTGTTATTAAAGTTTGGGTAAGAAATGCAAAAATTGTTGAAATTAAAACTCCAGCTAACATTGCGCCAAAGACCGCTATAACCAAACTTCCAGTAACAGTCATTAGTGCGAAACCTGAAATAGCCCCGATGATCATCATTCCTTCAACGCCAAGGTTTAGAACACCTGATCTTTCTGTAATAAGCTCTCCACAAGAAGCTAAAATCAAAGGTACTGAAGAGGCCATTATTGATGTAATTATTAGTCCAACAAAATTTATATCTATGATCATTTTTTTGTTCCTATAAATTTAATTTTGAAAAAGAGTAAATAGTCTGAAGCAAGAAGAAAAAATAAAATCATTCCTTGAAAAACTTGACCAGTATATTTTGGTATTTGCATAAATATTTGAGCTGTTTCTGCACCTAAATAAGTTATTGCAACAACTAATGATGCGAAAATTATTCCTACAGGATTTAAACGACCTAAAAATGCAACAATTATTGCAGTAAAACCATAATCTGGAGATACTTCTCTATGAAGTTGTCCGATAGGTCCAGTTATTTCCCCAACTCCAGCTAGACCTGCGCAAGCACCACTTATTAAAAAAACTAGGATGATCATTTTTTTTACCTTTGTATCCAGCATATTTTGCTGTTTTCAAACTAAAACCAGAAACTTTCATTTGAAATCCTAAATATGTTTTATAAAAAATAAACCAGCTTATAACTACTGCAGCTAAAGCTAAAAATATTCCAGCATGAATTCTTAATCCCTCTACCAATAAAGGAAGCCTTGAAGAATCGCTAAATTGTCTAGTTTCTGGAAAATTAAATCCCTCTGGGTTACTCCACGGACCAACAACAAGATAATCTAAAATTAATTTTGAAACATATACCAACATAAGACTAACTAATATTTCGTTTGTATTAAAGTAAGTTTTTAGGATTGCGGGTATTGATGCATAAAGCATGCCTCCTATTGCACCAGCTAATATCACTATTGGAAGAATATAAAATCCCTCTTGATCATAAAATAATAAAGCAACTCCACCTGAAACTATAGCTCCAAAAGTTAATTGACCTTCAGCTCCAATATTCCAATTATTACTTTTAAAACAAAAAGATAAACCAATCGCTATTAGGCAAAGTGGTGTAGCTTTTAAGAGCAATTCACTGAAACCATACATGTCTGCAATTGGAACTATGAAAAAAAACTTTAGAGCTTCAAAAGGTTTAAATCCCAAAATATAAAAAATTAAACCTCCTGCCACTAATGTAAGAAAAATTGCTAAAACGGGTGTAAGAAAAAATATGGCTTTTGAAGGCTGGTCTCTTTTTATAATTTTAATCAATTTCTCCTCCTCCCATAAGTATTCCAAGTTTTTCAGAGGTTACTTCGTCTGAATTCATTATTTTTGATAATTTTCCTTTGTGTATTACTGAAATTTTATCACTTAACTTTAACAACTCATCAGTGTCAGTAGAAATTAATATTATTGATTTATTTTGATCATTTATTTTAATTAGAGTTTCGTGGATATAATTTATGGCTCCAACATCAAGGCCCCACGTTGGATTAAAACAAATTAACAAATCAGGCGATGTTATTAATTCCCTTCCAATAATTAGTTTTTGTAAATTTCCTCCTGACAAGAATTGACTTTTTAATTCAATATTGTCTGTATTAACATTAAAGTCAGTAATAATTTTTTTTGCATGTTCTTTAATTCTACTTTCATTTATTAAACCATTATTGAAAAAATTTGATGATTTAAAATTATTTAAAGCTACATTTTCAAAAATTTTCATTTGTGGAATTGCAGCTTGTTCAAGTCTATCTTCTGGAGAAAAAGCCATTAAATATTTTCTTCTTTCTTGTGGATTAAGATCACCAATAAAATATTTATTAAATTCTATAGAATTTCTCTCCGAGATAATTTCTCCACTTAAAATTTGAAATAGCTCACTTTGACCGTTTCCTGATATTCCGGCTATTCCTAAACATTCACCACGATTAACTGAAAAATTAATATTTTTTAAATTTGTTTCAAAAGGATCTTCACTAGTAAAATTAAGATTAGTAATTTTGATTAATTGAATTGAAGTGGATGTACTTAACTTTTTTTTCTTAACTGCCTTTAAATTTTGGCCCACCATTTTATTTGCAAGTGACTCAATGTTTTCATCTTTAATTAGACTTACAGAAACAAGTTTTCCCTTCCTCATAACTGCCACTTCATCGCAAAGTTGCATTACTTCTTTAAGTTTATGAGTTATATAAATTATTAAAATTCCTTCTTCTGAAAACTTCTTTAATGACAAAAATAATTCACTTGTTTCTTGCTCTGTTAACACAGATGTGGGCTCATCCATAATAAGAACTTTAGGATTTCTTATTAGACTTCTAATTATTTCAACCTTTTGTTTTTGCCCAGCAGATAGGTTTAGTACAGGAATATCAAGATTAATTGAAAAGTTATATTTTTCCATGATTAATTGGATTTTTTCTCTCAGACTATGTCCTGCTTCATCCGAATCGATAATTAGGTTTTCAAATACAGATAAAGTTTCAAAAAGATTAAAGTGTTGAAAAACCATTCCAATATCATTTTTTTTTGCATCAATAGGAGAGTTTAATTTTAAAATTTTTTTATTTAAAAATATTTCACCCTCGTCAGGCATGATTACGCCAGATAAAACTTTAACCAATGTAGATTTACCAGCCCCATTTTCTCCCAGGAGTGCATAAATTTTTCCACTTTCAAATTCTAATGAAACATTATCATTTGCAATACATCCTGGATAAATTTTAGTTATATTTGATATTTTTAAATTTGTGTTCATAAATTATTTTAATGGTATAGAATTTTTTTCTTTTGAAGACTGATACTTTTTAGATAAATCAATATATATTTTTTTAATTTCATCAAATGAATCTGTTAACTTTTTTTTATTAATATCATTCAACTCATTTAATAGAATATTAATATTATAACTTTTCCAGTAGTTATTTTCTGCAATATATTTTCCGTCACTAATGTTAAAAACTTCTTTGAGTACATTTATATCATGTGGAATATTAAACTCGACAGATGTCGACTCATAAGGGAAAAGATAATAAAAATTATCAAATCCAGAGAATGTAATTGCACTTAAACAAAGACTACAAGGTTCATGTGAACTTAGAAAAATACAATTTTTTTCATTAGGCCTAATATTATTATTTAATTCATAAAATTTTTTTAATGTATGAATTTCTCCATGCCATAATGGATTTTCTGTCTCATTATTTGACCCAGCGACCACTAATGAATGATCGTCTTTATTTATAATAGCAGCACCAAAAATTTTATTCCCAGTTTCTACGCCCTTAATTGTTAAGGGCAAAATATTATTTTTAAAAATATCTGAAAATTTATTTAATAGAATTTCGTTCATTTATTTGAAATATCAAATAAAAACCACATTTGTTAGCATAATAAAACTTAATAATGATTTGTTTAATAAATAAAATATACAACTTAAAAGTTAATATTTGATTTTTATGATAGGTGGTATGATTAATTAATGAAAAAATTTAAAACTATATTTAGCCTGTTGATCATTTTGATATTATTTTCTGGATGCCAGACGATAAAAAAAAAATCAGATGAGGTAGCGGAAAGAGAGAATGAAAAATTTGGTCTATTTGTAGGAAAAGAAGTAGTTGAGATGAAAATGGAACTGGGTTCTCCAAAAGAAGACTACATTGGTGAGAATGGTAATGAAATTTTAGTTTATAAAACAAAAAAATATGGAATTCCTTGTGAGAGAAAATTTGAAGTTAATTCAAGTGGAATAATAGTTGGTTTTTCTTCAAGTGGATGTATTTAATCTAGAAATTTAAATAGCACGAAAGAGATAAGTAATTTAAGTACTTGTGGGGAGAAATCCCCACAAGTAAGGTTAATACTTATTTGATTTCAATAAGTCTTTTCTTCTTATGATCTGGCAATATTCTTTCACAGGCAATTGTTAAAAGACCATCTTTAAGCTCAGCTCCATCTACTTTAACGTCATCAGCAATTGTAAATGATCTTGCAAATTGTCTCTGGGAAATTCCTTTATGAATAATTTCGCCATCTTCGTTTTTATCTTCAGATTTATTAACTTGTTTAGTTCTCACAGTTAATAAATTATCTTCAAACTCAACTTCGACATCTTTTTTATTAAAACCAGCAAGAGCAACTTCTATAGAATATGCATCTTTTCCAGTTTTTCTTATGTTGTATGGTGGATAATTTGATTGCATGCTCAAACCTCCATTACCTAACATACTTTCAAATTGGTCAAACATATCGTCGAAACCAATTGAAAAAGGTCTTAATGAGTTGAAAATTGATAGATCCTTACTTGTCATAATATCCTCCTTTTTTTTAAGCAAGTTTATTTTTGTAAGCCCCATAAGGCAGCTTTACTTGATTTATATGGGAATTTTAAAAAATTTTTCAAGGTTTAAATTGTTAAAAAATTAAATTAAAATTTTAAATAATGAAAAAAATTCTACTCTTCATAATTCTAAATATTTTATTATTCAATTTTTCATATGCAGATGATGCCGATTCAAAACAAAAAGAGCTAGAAACAAAAATAAAACTTTTAGAAAAAGAATTAGAAATCGAGAAACTTAAAAAAGAGCTAGCAGAACAAAAAAAAGCTAATGAAAAGAAAAAAAATAAAGATAAATCAACAGATGCTAACCAGGGTAAATTAAATAAAAATAATCAAGAAAATAAAGAACCAATAAAAATAAATGATGAAATTGATTTAAATAAAGAAATTCTTAAAGAAATAAAATCCCTTGGAAAATTTCAAGAACCAAAAAGATATCCTGAAGAATTTAAAATACAGTTTTTAAATAAAGGGTGCATAACATGGCCCTGTATGTCTAAAAAAACCGCGAGAGAGATGTCAAAAATATTTAGTAAAAAGGAAAAATTCAATCAAATGTACCCTGGAAATCAAATTAGAGGTATGGCTTTATTTGAAATTTTTTATCTAAACACTCTTAAAAAATATGAAAAAAACATAACAAGATATATAGAAGGAAGCAAAAAAAAAAGAGACGCAAAGATGGTATCTAAATTAATTAGCTTGAATAAATCAAGAGAAAATATGAGAAAAGCACTTGGGATGGATCTTAGTGTATCAATTGAAGATACGTTAGAGGTGTATTATTTGATGGCACAATTTCTAGATCTAGGGAAGATTAAAGAACAACAAATTCCAGAGGATATTAAAAAAAGGAAAAAATTTTTATCTCAATACAAAAAATCTTTCTCAGATTTAAACACGATATTTAAAAAGAATAAAGACAAACACTTATATGATGCAATTAAGACTAAAAATAAATGATAAAACTTATTTATAATTTAATTTTTATAGTTCTATTAAGTTTAAATTTTTCTATAAGTCATGCAGATAAAAAATTTGAAAAAGAAGTAAATAAAGCATTCAAAAAATTTGAAAAAAATTTAAATAAACAAAAAAAAGAATTAAATAAATTGCCTAAAGCCTATTCAGAAGAATCAAAAATAATTGATAAAGCAATAATTGAAATTGATAAAACAAAATCTTTTTTAAATGAATCTTTTCTAAGTGGGGATTATAAAAGTACAGAAAACACCTTAGACTTCATTACAAAATCAATTTCAGACATTGAAAAGCTGATACCTAATGAAATAACATCAGATATGTCTCAAATAGACATGAAATCTATTAACCCTGAGGATATTAAAAAAATAAAGTCTGTAACTGACAGTATGAAAATATCAAAAAATAAAAAATTAGCTGAATTTGTTGAAAAGCTAGACTCTTTGTCTAATCAAGGTTTAAATGTCTACTCGATCAGCTACAATTTAAATAATCTTGGGATTGATACTATTAATTTTGCAGAAATAATAAATTCTATTAGTTCAGATCCTGCACGGAGACTAAAAACCATAAATTCAATTGAAAAAGATCTTAAAAATGCTGGCTTAAGTGTAAAAGATATAAATAAAGTTAAAGATGAGATCAATAAAATAAGCATTCCTAAAGATGGAACAACTAATCCTCAAGATGATCCAAGGGTTAAAGAGTTAAAAAATTTAATTGAAAAAGCAAAAGGCGATAGAGAGAATGCTGAAAAGGCTAAAGAACAAAGAGATGCAGCAGTAAAAGCTGCTGAAGAAGCTCAAGAAGCAGCTAAAAAAGCACAAGAAACAGCAAACTCAATAACTGATCAAACTTCAAAAGCAGCTAAAGAAGCTTTAGAAAAAGCACAAGAGGCCGCAAAAGAAGCAAAAGAAGCTGCTCAAAAAGCATCAGATGCATCAAGAAGTTATGAATTTATGAAAGGCTGGCTAGAGTCTACAGAAAATTCAATTAAACAACTTCAAAAAACTCAAGGAGTTAATGAAAATTATAACTCATTAGATGATATTTATAGCAACAGTATAGCTGCAAAAAATATTAATACCGTTTCAAAAAAAGATTTTGAAAAGTTAGATGGTTTAGCTGTAAGACTAATTCAATCTAAAAATCCATTTGGGCCGAAATCCGATGTCGAAGATCCAGAGCAATCATATGTCCTCGCACTGAGCTCTTATGTTACTAAATTAGCAACAGGCTCTGGACTTTCAAATGAAGAAGCGGGTGTTTTAGCATCTAATGCCACAACAAGATATTTAGATATGAAATTTTTACAGAGTTCTTCATATAGTAAATTCAAAGCCCAAGGTTTGAGTGATGAAATTGCAAAAGCTAAATCAATTGAATTAGTTCAAGATAAATACGGTGATTGGTATAATAATATTGGAATAGGTAAAATTGCAGGAATATCAGGTGTAGAAGATGTAGCCACAGATCCTAATAATCCAGTAAGTTTTTGGGTAACTAGTGTTGCTATGGCTAAAAAAGCTGCAACGGATTTTGGAACATTAGATCCAAATGATGAGAAAGAATTAAGATTTTCAGCAAAGTCTACAGCTGATAAAGTTTTACAAGAAGCTTTAAATCAAGGTTTCTCAAAAGAGGAAGCAGAAGAGATTGCAAATAACACATTCGATACAATGTTTAGTAGTTTAAAATTTGCTTATCAAACAGGAGAAGCTCTTCTTAAAAAAGGATTGTCTGAGGAAGAAATGGATCAAGTATTATCAAAAATGATGAAAGATAGATTTGGTACAATTGAAGCTGATTTTTTTACTCCTGGAAATTTAGGAGATATTGGAGATGAGAAAGCTATTAGGTTTTATGTAACTGGATTAGGGGCTTTAAAATATGCAATGGAGAATAGAGAAAAATCTATAAATCCAGATGATGTTGATGAAGTAGAAAAAGCAATTTCAGATACAGAAAAACTTGTTAGAGAAAGAGCTGCTAAATTAGGAATTACTGATCAAACCAAAATAGATAAATTTGCGTTAGATGCAAAAAAATCAGTAATTGATCTATATCATTTTGGATATGCAATTGAGGATTATTTAGGTGGACCTGAAAATAAAGGACCTTGTGATCAAGATTGTATAGATCAAAATATAGATTTCATTTTAGATAAATTTTACTCTAAATGGGGCTCTAGATTATTTGATGTTACAGGTGAAGAGTTTAAATTAGATACTTCAAAAATTGATGTTTATGTTACAGGACTAGTTGTAACGGAGTCATCTGAAGCAGCTAAACGTGCTAAAGAAAATGCTGAAAAGGCAGTTAAATCAGCTGAAAGACAACTAAACAAAGCAAAAGAATTAGAACAAAAAGCTAAAGATGCTCAAGCTAAAGCCGATAAAATTAAAGACAAAACTTCTCAAGAATATAAAGATGCAGTAGCTAAAGCAGAATCTGCACAAAAAGCTGCTAAAGCTGCAAGAGACGCAGCGGAAAAAGCAAAAAATGCCTCAGAGGAAGCAAGAAAAGCTTATGAGAATGCTGAAAAAGAGTTAGCTCGGTTGGAACAAGAACTTAAAAATCTTTTAGATGAAATAGGAGGACTTGGTGATTTAGGACCTGGTGGGAAAGGTGCTTGGGATCCAAGAAAAACAATTGCTCAAAACAAAGAGAGAAAAATGGAAATTAGTGAAATTAAATCTAATAAAAATTTATCTAATGTTATGAATTCTATGAGTGATAAACAAGTTTATGGTTTACTAGCTAGCGGTGTTATAAATTCAGATTTAGTCAACGAATATATTAAAAATGGAAAAAACGCACCCATACTTGCTTGTGGAACATCTGATTGTGAGGTTGGAGATTTAAAATATGTTTTTGAAGAAGCAGATAGAGAAATGAAAATGAGCTCAGTTAAAGAAAATATGTTACTCACAAAAGTAATGAACTCTTTAACTGATAGACAAGCTTATGAATTAATTGCATCAGGAGCAATGCCATCAGATATGGTAAACGAATATATTCAAAACGGTGCTAATGCTCCAATATTACCATGTGGATCAGCAGAATGTTCAATGATCGAATACATGAATCCTGGTTCAACAAAAGCAGTAGCAGAAGGAGTTGATGTAGTTGGACTCGGAGAATCACAAGGTGTTGCCACAGATATATTGGCCGCAACAAGAAATACAGATGTTCAGTCAGCAGCAGACGCCTTGGGTCAGGACCTAAAGCAAGCTATTGCTGAAATTCAATCTACTTTAGATGCTGGAGCTGTAATTAGAGGAGCAGATGGGCAAGAGATATCTGTAAAAGAAGCATTAGAATCTATGCCAGAGGGTGGTTCAGTAAATCCAGATGGAACATTGAATCCAGATTCAAGAACTACCATTAATCCAGATGGAAGTAATTGTATAGGTCCATGCCCCGAACCAGACTTGGATGGTGATGGTAATCCCGGATAACAAATTATATTTTACCAGATACCTTTAGAATAAAAGAATAATCAATTGCTATTTCTTCAATTGCTCCATCCCTTCCAGATTTACCACCATGACCAGCGTTCATTTCAGTTTTTAAAAGTAATAAATTATTATCCGTTTTGTACTCTCTAAGTTTTGCTGTAAATTTTGCAGGTTCGTCAAATAATACTCTATTATCACTTAAGCTAGTTGTAATTAATATATTTGGGTAATCCATTTTTTTTATATTATGATATGGAGAATAAGAATAAATATATTCAAAATGCTCTTCATTATCTTTTGCATTTCCAAATTCATCAAATTCTCCAACCGTTAAAGGCAGTGAATGATCCAGATTTGTTGTTAATGAGTCCACAAAAGGAACTGCCATAACTATTCCAAGAAACAATTCAGGAGCTTTATTAACAACAGCGCCCATAAGAAGACCTCCCGCAGAACCTCCCATTCCAATTATTTTTCCAAATGAAGTATATTTTCTTTCAATTAAATATTTTCCTACTGCGATGTAATCTTCAAATGTATTTTTTTTATTTAGTAGTTTTCCTTCTTTCCACCACTTCATGCCTCTTTCCATCCCACCTCTTATATGCGCAGTTACCCAAATAATATCTCTATTTATTAAGCTTATTCTAGTTGAAGAAAATCCAGGAGACATTGAGCTTCCATAAGATCCATAACCATACAAAAGTAAATTTGCACTGCCATCTATTTTTGTTTTTTTATGTCTTGTGATTGTGAGTGGAACCATTCTTCCATCATGAGAAGGGCACTCTAATCTTTCAACAATATAATCTTCTGGATTATGTCCAGATGGAATTTCCTGCTCTTTAACAAGTTTTTTATTATTTGTTTTTAAATTGTATAAATAAGTTTTGCCAGGAGTTTTTGGAGAAGAGTATGACAAATATACTTCGTCAGTATTTTTATCTCTTTGCTTTAATGATATTCCAGGAACAATTACCTTTTCGTCTACAAAATTTAAATCATTTTCTTCACCTGTTTTAGGGTTTCTAATAATTAATTTACTCAAAGCATTCGAAGTTTCAGCTCTAATAATCCAATCTTTCAAAAATACTAGACCACCAATTAATACTTCATCTTTGGCTGGAATAAAGGATTCCCAATTTTGATTTGATAGATCTTTGCAAAACTCGATTTTGAAATCCTCTGCATTATCGTTTGTGTGATTATAGAAATATCCATCCCATGAATTTACAGAATAAATTACACCTTTTTTTCTTTCTTTAATTAGCTTAGGTTTTGGATTTTCTTCATCTATACCAAAATAATATTGCTCAGATGTATTATGATCTGATGTAGAGATAAAATAGTATTTTTCATCTGAACTTATGCCTATACCAACTGTAAATGCCTCACTTTTTTCTTCAAATATTAATTGATCATCTTTTACAGATGTTCCTAATTTATGCCTAAATATTTTTCTTGGTCTATGATGTTCATCTAGTTTTGAATAATAAATAAATTTATCATCTAAACTAAAAGTTACACTTCCACTTGTATCATCAATTTTTTCAGTAATAAGTTTATTAGACGCAATATCTCTGATATAAATAGTATAGTACTCTGAACCCTTTAAATCTAAAGAGAAACCAAGATATTTGTCATTATAACTTACTTCAAGGTCACCAACCCCAAAATACTCTGTCTTTAATTTCTCTTTTTCTAGGTCTCCATTCCATATTTCTTCAACTTCTTCAGAGCCAATTTTTTTTCTTAGTTTAATTGAGTAATTTCCTTTGGTTGTTGTTTTGGTCCAATATTCATATTTTATGTCTTTAAAAGGTAGCGAATCATCGTCTAACTTAATCCTTCCTTTAATTTCATCAAAAATTTTTTTTTGAACTTCTTTTGTATCATTCATGCTATGTTCAAAATAAGTATTTTCTTCTTCTAAATATTCCCTAACTTCCTTTAATAATTTTGAACTATCCTTTAATACTTCTAAAATATTTGGTTGGTGTATCCAGCTATAATCGTCCTGCCAAGTTTTATTGTGACAAGATTTAACTTCTGGTTTTTTTTGAAGTTGTGGTATTTTCATTTGTATAAATTTTAATATATGAATATTTTTTTTATAACAGTTATAATTTTTATTGTTATTTATATTTTTCTTAACTGGTTTGCAAAAAGTTCTACCAAAAAAATTTCGAAAATGATCAGGTTTTTGATAATTATCTCGTCTATTTTTTTAGCTTTAATCATGGCCTATGCTGGAAGATTTATATTTTCCTTACCTTTTTTATTAGCTATTTTGCCTTTAATTAAAACTAAAGCAGGTATATCTTTATTTCAAATTCTAAGACTCTGGGGTCTGTTTAGAGTATTAAAAAATTCTGGAAGATTTAACTTTAATAATATCAACCAAAATTTTGATAAAAAAAGTATTTCAATTGATGAAGCTTATAAAATACTTAACCTAGATCCAAAAAAAAAATATTCAAAAGAAGAAGTTTTAAAATCTTATAAAAAAATTATGAAAAAAATACATCCTGACGTAAGCCCAGAATTAAATAGGTTGGCAACTATTGTTAATGAAGCTAAAGATGTAATTTTAAATGAATATTCTTAATTCTTTAATTCAATAATTTTATTATAAACTTTTTCAATACTTATTGAATCTGCTTTATAATTTGATGAATGATCTAATTCTTCTAATTTAGCATTTGCTGGAATTATTCTATGTTGATTTATGCTGTAATCAGAATAAGCTTTAGGAGTATTTAATAAAATTACTATCGATGGTTTGTTACATTGTGAAGTAATATGATGTGAAAATGAATCATTCCCAACATACATGTCAGATAAATATAATATTGGAACTATTTCTCTGATATTCATTTTACTTAAATCAATACAATTATTTTTTTTTACATTATTTATTATATTTTTTGATATTTCATTTTGTTCAGGTCCACATTGGATATAAAAAAAATAATTTCCATTATCATTCAATCTATTAATTAGATCTACAAAATTTTTTTCTCCCCATCTTGTGTCTGGACCAGAAGATCCTGCACCAATTATAATATTATATTTATCTTCTTTAACAATTTCTTTTGCGTTAATAATTTTTTTATTATTTACAAAAAATTTTGTTTCAGTTGGACAAAAATCTATTTTTAAAAGTTTACTAGTAAATTTTTTTGCTGCATCCACTAGATGTAAATTTTTTTTTTTAAACATAGGATAATTGTAGACTTCTTTTATTCTTGCTAACTTTGAAGCAATTAGTAATCTTGGACTGGGATAAAAAATAAATATTTTTTCTAATAATAATTCTTTCAGTTTTCTAGATATGTATGGAATATCAGTAATTTTTTTATTTTTTTTGATTAACACTACTTCTTTAATATTCGGGTCATCTTCTAGCGCTTGGTTTAAATTTTTACACAATGTTATAATTGTTACAGGCCCAAATTTTTTTGCTATTTCATGACAGTAACTTAAATGCAATAGATTTGCCCCTAAACCAATATAATTTAAGAAAATTCCTACATTCATATTTAATTATTTTATTATTAATTTTTTTATAAATTTAATCTATATTTATACTAAGAATAAAGAGTTATGATAAACGGAATATATGCAGCTTCACTATCTTTGTTAAACGACAATTTAGCATTAGATTGTAAAAAAACCATTTCTCATGCAGAAGAATTAATTGATAATGGGTGTCACGGAGTTGTTTTTTTTGGAAGCACCGGTCAATCACAATTAATATCTTTAGGTGAAAAAATACAATTAATTAATCATCTTCCAGCAAGTAAATTCAAAGAAAAATATATTATTGGAACAGGTTTAAATTCATTGTCTGACACAATAAATTTAATGAAAATATCTAAAACTTTAAATTTAGATAAATTTTTAATAATGCCTCCAGCTTATTATAAATATGGAGATGAAGATGTAATAAATTTTTATTCAAAATTAATTGAGGAAGTAAATGAATGTAGAATTATTTTATATAATTTTGAAAAGCTTTCAGGATATAAATTTAGTAAAGATTGTATAAAAAAATTAGTAGACAAATTTCCAAATCAAATTATTGGAGTTAAAGATAGTTCCTATAATTTATATGAAGACTTACAAATTGATAATTTTTCAGTTTTGCCAGGTTCTGAAGCTAAATTATTAAAGGGACTTGAATTAGGTTGTTCAGGAATAATAACCGCTACTACAAATGTAACGTCTTTATTAGCCAGACAAGTTTATGATAATTTTATTAATAAATCTCCACAAGATTTAAATAAAAAGTTATGCGATGTAAGATCGGTTTTTGAAAAATATAATTTAATTTCTAGTCTTCATTCTTTTATGTTGGAGAAAGACGATATGTACAAAAATGTTCTGCCTCCATTAAAGTTATTATCAGAAGCAGATAAAGGAGAAATGCTTTCAAGTTTAAACAAATTAGACTTTAACATTACAAGTTTAAAAGCTGCATAATATGAATTTAATTAATTTTCTTAATAATTTATTTAAATATGATGGATTTATTTTAATAAATTATGATTCTAAAAAGCATGTAATTGGAAAACCTATTAGAGAAAATCCTATAATAATAAAATTACTAGATAAAAGTTTAAATCATAAATTACTTTTGAACCCAGATTTATACTTTGGTGAGGCTTATACAAATGGATCTTTGATTATAGAAAATGGAACGCTTACAGAATTTTTAGAAATAGCTTTAAGAAATATTGGCAGAAATGAAATAAATATTTATGGAAAAATATTTAACAAAATAAAAGGATCTTATAGATACTTCACAAATTTTAATAAAGGTTTGGTTTCAAAAAATAATGTTAGCCACCACTATGATATTTCAGAAAAACTTTATGATTTGTTTTTAGATGCTAATAGACAATATTCATGTGCATATTTTAAAAATGAAAATGACTCTTTAGAACAGGCGCAAGAAAATAAGATGAATCACATAATCAAAAAGTTAAATATTAAACCAAATCAAAAAATTTTAGACATAGGTTCTGGTTGGGGAACTTTAGCAATCAATATAGCGCAAAAAACTAAAGCTTCAGTAACTGGCATTACTCTATCGGAGAATCAATTAAAATATAGCAATAATAAAGCTAAAGAAATGAATTTAGGAAATCAAGTTGAATTTAAATTAACGGATTATAGAGAATTAAATGAAAAATTTGATAGAATTGTTAGTGTTGGAATGTTTGAACATGTGGGAAGAAAATTTTATAAAAAATATTTTAATACTGTATCGAAACTTCTAAACGATAAAGGTATTGCCCTAATACATTCTATTGGTTCTAGCAATCCACCAAGAAACCCCCATCCTTGGATTACGAAGTATATTTTTCCTGGTGGTTATACTCCAAGTTTAAGCCAAATAGCTAGACCAATTGAGGATTCTGGTCTAATTATATCTGATATTGAAGTATTAAGGATGCATTATTCTCATACATTGAGAAACTGGAAAGAACGTTTTTTATCAAAAAAAGCGACAGTTTTGGAAATGTTTGATGAAAAATTTTTCAGAATGTGGGAATTTTACCTTGCCAGTTGTGAAATGGCATTCAAATGGGGAGATCAGGTTGTATTTCAGTTACAATTAACCAAGGACAATATATCTGCCCCAACCACTAGAGACTATATTTATTAATTTATTACTGATAAATCGATAAATTAAATCAATGAAAAAAAAAAGAAAAAATTTGAAAAAAAATAGAAAAAAAACTTCTATTTTAAAAAAGTCAAAAAAAAAAATTAAAAAAAGAAAAAATTTTATAAAAAATAAAAAAGTAAATAAAAGCAAAAAATTTAAAAAAAAATCAAAAAAAATAA
>CACHJL010000023.1 GCA_902580135.1 uncultured Pelagibacteraceae bacterium
TAGTTACAAGACTTTTTTCTTTTTTAGTCTCTTTTGAAGGTTTTTGTTTTTTTTCTTCTTCAAGTTGAACTTTTTCTTTTTTTTTGTCGGGTAAAGCAACTGATTCCAATTTTTCTTTTTTTATTTTTTTTATTTTATTTTCTGGAGTTGGCATTTTTTTAGGTGCCAACTCTTTAATTTCCTTATTTTTATCTAAATTTATTTTTTTATTTTTTTCTTTCTTAATTTTTTTAGGTGGAGCTTGTTCGGATACTAATTTTTCATTTTTTTTCTTAGCTTTTTCAATTATTTTTTTTGCCTTTGGTGCAAATGGAATATTTGTCAGATTGCCAATTTCTATTAGCTCAACTGAAACTAGAGGTGGAACATCAATTGGTTTTTTTGCAATAAAAGGAAAAGCAACTACACTAATTACAATTATTAATAAATGAAAGGTTGCAGAAAATATTAAATTAGAGCTTTGGTATAAAGTTGAATTCATTTATACTTATATTATCTTTCCTTATACGGTTCAGAAATTAAAGCAACTTTGGTAAATCCAGAGCCAGACAGCATTCCCATAATCTCAAGAACTCTTCCGTAATTTATAGTTTTGTCACCTCTAACAAAAATTCTTGTATCTGTTCTATTATTTGAAACAGCCATGATTTTTGCAATTATTTTTTCATATTCAACTTTTGTTTCTTGAATAAATATTTCTCCTTTTGCATTAATAGTTAGAGTTAAAGGCTCAGTTTCTTCAGGTAATGTATCTGCAGAAGTTTCTGGTAAGTCAACCTGGACACCAACTGTTAACAAGGGTGCTGTAACCATAAAAATTATAAGAAGTACTAACATTACATCAACAAATGGTGTTACATTTATTTCGCTAATAGGTTCTTTTTTTGAACTTCTTAACTTAAATGCCATTTTAAACTATTGTTAAAAATCTCTTAGAGAAGTTTTCTAATTTTTGCGAATATTTTTTTGAGTCGTTGCTAAATTTATTGTAAGCAACAACTGCGGGTATAGCTGCTAACAAACCTAAAGCAGTCGCAAATAAGGCTTCTGCTATTCCTGGAGCAACAATTGCAAGACTGGTATTTCTAGATATTGCAATAGATTGAAATGAATTCATAATTCCCCAAACTGTTCCGAACAATCCTATAAATGGCGCTGTCGAACCCACAGAAGCAAGAAAAGTAAAATTTTTATCTACAGTGGTCATTTGCTTTTCTATATTAATTTCTAATATAGCTGGTAATTTTTCACTGAGGCTTGATCTCGTTCTAGATTTAATTACTGTTTGCATAGAAGTTTTAAAAAGTTGCGCCATTGGATCATTTATTGATGCTGGTAAATTATTATAAAATGTCTCAGCCGATTTTGATTTCCAAAACTTTTCTTCAAATTCTTCAGCATTCTTATTTATTTTTCTAAACATTCTAATTTTATCAAAAATAATTGCCCAGGAATAAATTGAGCTTGCAATCAATATAATGATTACTGATTTTACAATTATATCTGCTCTTATAAATAAACTCATTATCGAAAAATCAGTATTGCTAGCTAAACCTACGGCTTGTGAAGTTATATCGGCTTCCATTTAAGTGACATCACACTAAAATGTGTCATGAATTTGGCTATAAAACTATGCTATTTATTATTTTTTATAATATTTTCATAGAAACTAGCGATTAATATCGCGTCAGCTTTGTTAGAGTCTTTTTTTTTTGATAAAATTGACGAAATTTTAGGAAACATTTCTATTGCTTTTGTTCTACTTGCATCTTTTTGTGTATTAATTAACTCAAAGTGTTTTTTCCATTTTACTGGTCTAACAAAAAATATTGGTAACTGCATTGCAGCACAAATTCCTTTAATAACACCAAAAGATTGACCAAAATTAAACATACTTGTTACTCCCTGACCTGGCATTGCTGAAACCTGTTCTACAACAACATTAATATTGTATATATCGTATTTTCTTATTCTATTAGATAATTCATTATACATTTGATGGCCATTAACCTGTCTTTTATTTTTCTTTCCTTCGGCCATAGTTGGCATATCAATTACATCTTTAACTTGCCCATTTTCAAAAAAACAAATTGCTCCATTGATACCTGGGTCAATTGAAATTATTAACATCTAGTCTTCAAACCTTACATTTGTAAATATATTTTGTACATCATCATCATCATCGAGGGATTCCAAAAATTTAACCATATTATTTTTATTATCTCCGCTTAAGCTAATTGTATTTATAGGTATCCATTCTATTTCTGTTGAAATAAAGTTTGAAATATTTTTTTCTAATTTTTTTTTTATATCGTAAATTTCTTTTATATTTGTATGAATTTCATGGTATTCCATATTGTGGGAAACACATTCTTTTGCCCCAGCATCTATCGCGAGCTCAAAAATTTCTTCATCGCTTACTTCTTTTTTATCTATTTTGATGATCCCTAATTGTTTAAAATTATGAGAAGCCGATCCTTGAGTGCCTAGGCCACCTCCATTTTTCTGAAACAAAGTTCTAATTTTTGATGCTGTTCTATTTTTGTTATCTGTCAAAGTTTCCACTATAATTGCAGTTTTGCTTGGTCCGAAACCTTCATATCTTATATTTTCAAAATTTGAGCCCGCACTAATTGAGGATTTATCAATTGCTCTTTCGATGTTATCTTTAGGCATATTTGATGATCTTGCAGTTTGTATCGCGGCTCTTAAACGAGCATTCATATCTGGATTTTTGTCACCAAGTTTAGCTGCAACGGTAATTTCTCTAGATAATTTAGAAAAAATTCTAGATCTTTGCTTATCTGCTTTTCCTTTTTTATGCTTTATTCCTGCCCAGTGTGAATGTCCAGCCATGATTTAAAATATATTTTTTAAGCTTCCACCAAATATAAAACTATTAACATTGTTTGCTAGTCCATTTTTTGGGTCAGCTTCAACGATAACTCCTGATAAAGAAGCCTCTCCTTCTGCCGGAAAGTGCTTTTTTGACTCTTTTTTAAAAAATCTGTTAATTGAATTTTTTTTATTCATTCCAATTACTGAATTATAATCTCCACACATACCAGCGTCAGTTAAATAAGCTGTACCGTTTTGCAAGATTCTTCCATCATTAGTTGGAACATGTGTATGTGTACCAACAACTAGTGTTGCTGAACCATCAAAAAAATGACCTATTGCCATTTTTTCACTTGTAATTTCTCCGTGAAAATCAACTATTAAGAAATCATAATGAGTTTTAAGTTTATTTTTTTCTAAAAATTTTTTAGACTCAATAAACGCATCATTACATTTTTTCATAAAAATATTTCCCATAAGATTTAAAACACCAATTTTAAATCCTTTTTTTGATTTGTAGATTTCAAAACCATTGCCTGGAGGGTTATTAAAAAGGTTTAATGGTCTTAAGAGTCTATTTTGTTGTGATATATAATCGAAAGTTTCTTTTTGATCCCATACATGATTTCCAGTTGTAATAACATCAACACCAGAATTAATTAATTCGTGAGTAATATTTTCTGTAATTCCCACTCCTTCTTTTGCAGCATTTTCACCGTTAGCAATAACAAAGTCTATCGCTTTTTCTCTAATTATATAAGGAAGATTTTTTTTAACAGAATTACATCCAGAATTTCCAACAATATCACCTAAAAACAATATATTCATTATTTTATATAATTTTCTGTAAAAATATAATCTAACTTTTTATCATGTTCGTTTGTTGGTAATATTGATACTTCTTGAAAAGAAAAAGCCATACCAATGGTTAAAATTTTTTTAATCTTTTTAATTTTTTCAATATATCTATCATAATATCCACCACCATATCCAAGTCTAAATTTATATTTGTTGAATGCCACTAAAGGAACTAAGAGAATATCTGGTATAATTTTTTTTTTTGAAATAGGTTCGGGGATACCAATTTTACCTATTGTAAGTGGATCTTTAAATGACCACTCAAAAAAATCCATTTTATTTTGTTTACTCGTTATAGGTAATGAAATTTTATACCCAGATAGTTGTAGATTTTTCAAAATTTCTAAACAATCAATTTCGTAATTAATTGGAATATATGCTCCAACTTTTTTATTTTTTAATAAGTTATATTTTTTTAAAGTATTTTTTAATAAAAAATAATTTAGATTTACATTTTTATAGTTATTTTTTCTTAATAATAAAATTTTTTTTCTTAATGTTGTTTTAGACACTTTGTTGAATTATTGAACCTTTGTATCAATTTCATATTTTTTAATAAAGTTTTCAATCTCAAAAGTTGCTTTATCAACTAAGTTTTCATAATTAATTTTTTGAGTATCAATTTCAGTTTTAAATTTTTCTTGGTCTTCTTTAAGTTTGATTATTTCTTTTTCTTTCTCATCTTTATATTCAAAAACTAATGACTTAAGTTCTTTAAATCTTTCAGTAATCTTTACAAACTCATTTTTTTGCTCATTAATTTTTTTCTTTGTTTCAAAATATTCATCCATAATCTTAATAGAAGTTATTAATAGTAGTTTATTCTCTCCTATATTGCCCAAGGAATTTTTTAAATCATTAAATTTATTATTTAAATATATTGATAACTCTTCTAGGTGTTCTTCTTGACCATCATCACAAGATAGAAGAAATTCTTTTCCATTAAATTTTATATTTACATTTGCCATTTTTCTATTTCATTCATTAAATTATCTGTTTCTTGATTTAATTCATCAATTTTTTCAGAGAACCTCTCTTCTTTTTTCTTATCACTTATCTCCCTTTTCTGTATTTCTTCCAATTTTAGTTTAAGATTTTCATTTATCTCTTCTAAAGAATTATATTTTTTCTGTAATTCTACTTTTTCAATTTCTAATTGATTTTTCTGTTTTTCCAAAGTTTCAATTTTCACTGATTGATGAGGTTTGTTAGTTTTTAAATTTTTTAATTCCTTTAAAATTTCCTCAAATTTTTTTTCTTTTTCATCAATAGTTTTCATATATATATGTTTATAATATTAAATTGAGTCACTTAAGTCTATACAGGATAAATTTTTGAATAAACAAAACAAAATTTTAGCAAACGCCATACGTTTTCTCTCAATTGACTCTGTTCAAAAAGCTAATTCGGGACATCCTGGAATGCCAATGGGGATGGCAGATGTAGTAACAATATTATTTAAATATTTTTTAAAATTTAATCCAAAAAATCCAAATTGGCTAAATAGAGATAGATTTGTTTTATCTGCAGGACATGGCTCAATGCTTTTATATTCATTACTTTATTTAACTGGCTACAAAAGTATCACTTTAAATGATATTAAAAACTTTAGACAAATAAATTCAATCTGTGCAGGTCATCCCGAATACAAACCAAATACTGGAATAGAAACTACCACAGGGCCACTAGGACAAGGTATTTCCAATGCTGTTGGTTTTGCGATTGCTGAAAATATTTTAAAAAAGAAAATAGGAAATAATTTAATCAATCATAAAGTTTATGTTTTGGCTGGAGACGGTTGTCTAATGGAGGGTATAAGTCATGAAGCAATGAGTCTTGCTGGTCACTTAAAATTAAATAATCTAATTATGTTATTTGATAATAATTCTATATCAATTGATGGACCTACAAATTTAACAGTATCTGATAATTTTAAAAAAAGATTTGAAAGTTATGGTTGGAATTATCTTGCAATTAATGGTCACAATGAAAAAGAAATTTTAAATGCATTAAAAAAATCACAAACATCTAAAAAACCTACAATAATATCATGTAAAACAAAAATAGGATATGGTTCTCCAAATAAATCAGGTAAAGCTTCTTCACACGGAAGTCCTTTAGGTGAAAATGAGATTGAACTAGTAAGAGATAAATTAAAATGGAATTATAAAAAATTTGAAATACCTAATCATATTTTAAATAAATGGAGAGCTATAGGAAGCAAAGGTGAGAAAAATGAAAAAAAATGGAATAGAATCTACAAAGTAAAAAAAAATAAAATAGATAAAGTTTTAAAAAATAATTTTAACAAATCGGTTAAAATTGAAAAAATTAATGCAATTAAAGAAAGTAAAAGTTTAGCTACTAGAAAATCGTCAGAATTAATGCTGAGTACTTTAACAAAAGATAAAAATACTTTAATTGGTGGGTCGGCAGATTTAGCGGGCTCAAATAATACAAAAACAAAATATCACAAAGTAATCAAATCAAATAATTTTGGAGGTAACTACATTCATTATGGAGTTAGAGAGCATGCAATGTGTGGTATCATGAATGGATTGGCACTTCATAGTAAATTAATTCCATATGGAGGAACGTTTCTAATTTTTTCCGACTACTGTAAGCCTTCTATTAGATTGTCTGCGATGATGAAGCAGAGAGTTATTTATGTTATGACTCACGACTCAATAGGTTTAGGTGAAGATGGCCCTACACATCAACCAATAGAACATTTATCTAGTTTAAGAGCTATTCCTAATTTAAATGTTTTAAGACCAGCAGATAGAACCGAAACCATTGAATGTTGGGAACTAGCATTAAAAAGTATAAATACTCCTAGCGTCTTGTCTTTAACGAGACAAAATCTTGACCCAATAAGAAAAAAATATTCAAAAAAAAATAAATGCGCTTTTGGCGCTTATGAAGTCTTGAGAACTAATAATAAAATTAAACTAACTATAATTGCAAGTGGTTCAGAGGTTAATTTAGCAATTGCTGCAAGTCATAAATTGGCCAAAAATAAAATATACTCAAAGGTTATATCAATGCCCTCTCATGAACTATTTGAATTACAATCAAAATCATACAAAAATAAAATTTTGAATGAAACAAAGTATAAAGTTTCTGTAGAGGCTGGTTCTACTGATAGTTGGAAAAAATTTGTTGGAGATAGTGGTATTTGTTTTGGTATAGATGCTTTTGGCAAAAGCGCTCCATATAAAGATGTTTATAAATATTTTGGTTTGAATGTAGAAAGTATAGTTAAAAAAATACAAAAAATGATTATTGTAGATTCATGAAAATTAAAATTGGAATAAATGGACTAGGTAGAATTGGAAGAATGGTAGTTAGAGCTATCGTAGAAAATAATAATAAAAATATAGAAATAAAGCACATAAATAACAGAACCGATTTAAAAAATATTAGCCAATTACTTAAGTATGACTCTATACATGGAAAATTTAATGCTGATATAAAGTTTAATGAAAAAAATTTATTTATAAATGGCAAAGAAATATTTTATTCTAGAGAAACAGCGCTAGAAAAAATTAACTGGAAAAAAAACAGTGTAGATATTGTTTTAGAATGTACTGGAAAGTACAATTCTAGAGAAAAGTCTTTTCAACATATTAAAAATGGGGCAAAGAAAGTAATTGTATCAGCGCCATGTAAAAATTCCGACAAAACAATAGTTTATGGTGTAAACCAAAATTCTATAAATAAAAATGATTTAGTAATTTCAGCAGCTTCATGTACCACAAATTGTCTAGCGCCTGTTGCTTATATTCTTAATAAAGATTTTGGAATAGAGAAAGGTTTTATGACAACTATTCATTCCTATACAACTGACCAAAGGCTTTTAGATAATTCTCATAAAGATTTAAGGAGAGCAAGATCTGCAGCACAATCTATTGTACCAACTTCTACTGGTGCATCAAAAGCGCTTGGTGAAATTATTCCAGAACTGAATGGTAAAATTGAAGGTTTGGCATTAAGAGTTCCTACTCCTAACGTTTCTTTAGTCGATTTAGTTTTTAATTCAAAAAAAAAAATATCAATTAATAAAATTAACGATTCATTTAAAAAAGCATCAAAAAAAAATTTAAAAAATATACTTGAAGCTACTGAGGAAAAACTAGTTTCAGTCGATTTTAATCATAATTCTAATTCTGCAATAGTACATTTGTCATTAACTAATGTTGTTGGAGATAAAATGGGAAAAGTTACAGCATGGTATGATAATGAATGGGCGTTTGCATCAAGAATGTGCGATCTGGCAGAATATATTCATAAAATTTAATTTTTATGAAAAACATTTTAAATCAAGATATTATTTTTAAAGGAAAAAAAGTTTTACTTAGAGTTGACTTAAATGTTCCAATGAAGAATGGATCTATCACTGAAACATCTAGAATAAAAAAAATAATACCAACTATAAAGGAGCTTTTAGCAAAAAAAGCAAAAGTAATAATAATATCTCATATTGGCAGACCAAAAGGTAAATTTGTTGAAGCTATGTCTTTGGAACCTATTTCAAGAAAATTAGCATCTTTATTAAATACAGATGTCTCATTTAACAAAAAAATAATTAATGACATTGCCATTTCTGAAATAAACAACATTGAAAATGGATCTATAATGATGTTAGAAAATATTCGTTTTAATCAAGGAGAAGAGACAAATGATATTGAATTTTCTAAAAAATTATCAAATTTAGGTGACATTTATGTCAATGATGCTTTTTCTTGTTCTCACAGAGCTCACGCTTCTGTTGAAGGAGTAACAAAATATATTCCATCATATTTTGGCTTACAAATTACTCAGGAAATTCATGCATTAAAAAAAATAACTTCGGAAATAAAAAAACCTGTTTCACTTATTATAGGTGGTTCTAAAATTTCAACAAAAATTAATATTATTAATAATTTGGTAAAAAAATTTAGCAATATAATCATAGTAGGAGGGATGGCTAATACAATGCTAAAGCATACAGGTTCAAATATAGGAAAATCAATATGTGAAAATGATTGTGGAACTTTAATCAAACAAATTTTAGATATTTCAAAAAAATTTAATTGTAAAATTATTTGCCCCATCGATGTTGTCGTTTCAAAAGATTTTGAAGGATTAGGAAAAAATAAAGATATAACTGAAATCAATGATGATGAGATGATATTAGATATTGGGCCAAAAACAATTTCTTTGATTAAAAAAATAATTAATCAATCAAATACTGTATTATGGAATGGGCCAGCTGGATATTTTGAAAATCCTAACTTCCAAACAGGTACTAAAGAAATATTAGAAATAATTTCACAAAAATCAATTAAAGACAAAATTTTTTCTGTAGCTGGAGGTGGTGAAACTGTAGCGGCGATCAATAAATTTAAAAAGTTCGATTCATTTACATTTGTTTCAACTGCTGGTGGAGCCTTTTTAGAATATCTTGAAGGTAAAACTTTACCTGGTATAAAAGCACTTAATCAAAATGTCTGAGTTAAATAATATTGTTTTAAAAATCTTATCCAATAAAAAAGGAATATTGGCTGCCGACGAAAGTAATGGCACTATGACTAAAAGACTAGACTCTGTTGGTGTAAAATCTTCGCCCGAAAGCAGATTGAAATTTAGAGAAGTTCTTTTGTCTTCAGAAGAAGGTATGAAAAATATTGGTGGTGTTATACTTTATGATGAAACAATAAGACAAAAAACTGAGTCGGGTAAAAAAATACCTGAGCTAATAAATAGCTTTGGCTCAGTCACTGGAATTAAAGTTGATACTGGTGCTAAAAAAATGGTAAATTCACCTGTTGAAACTATTACAGAGGGACTTGATGGTTTGAGAGAAAGGCTGGAAGATTATTATGAACTTGGAGCTAGATTCACAAAATGGAGAGCTGTAATTCATATAAACAAATCTTATCCTTCTGAGCTAGCTATTAATGCAAATGCTCATGCTTTAGCAAGATATGCTTCTCTAGTTCAAGAAGCAAAGATGGTACCTATTATTGAACCAGAAGTTTTAATGAGTGGAGATCATAATATAAATAGATGTTATGAAGTAACTGCTAAGGTTTTAAAAGAATGTTATAAAGAACTTAAATTTCACGAAGTTGACCTTAAAGGAACTATTTTAAAGCCTAATATGGTTTTGCCCGGAGATAGATGTTCCATTAAAAGTAATACTGAAGAAATTTCTGAAATGACACTTAAATGTTTAAAAGAGAACGTCCCACCTGAAGTTCCTGGAATAGCGTTCTTGTCTGGTGGACAATCTGAAATAGAAGCAACACAAAATTTAAATGCTATAAATAAGATCAATGATACAAATTTTATTTTAAGTTTTTCTTATGGAAGAGCGCTTCAGCAGGGCGCGCTTAAAATTTGGGGGGAAAACCAAGAAGATGTATTAAATACTCAAAAAATATTTACTCAAAGATCAAAAATGAATGGCCTTGCATCTGTAGGACAATGGTTAAAAGAACTTGAAACTAAGTAAAATAAAAAAAAAATTTATATATTTAATTTCACCAAATAAAATAAAAAATAATAACTTTTATGTAGAATTAAGAAAAATTTTTAAATTAAAAAAAGTTGCCTTTTTTCAACTTAGATTAAAAAAAGAAAGTAAAAAAAAAAAAATAATAATTGCTAAAAAAATTCAGAAAATATGCAAAAAATACAAAGTTAAATTCTTAATTAATGACGATCCTAATTTAGCAAAAAAATTAAAAGCTGACGGTTGCCATTTAGGCCAAAAAGACATGAGTATTTTTCAAGCAAGGAAAATTCTTAAAAAAAAAATTATAGGAATTACTTGTCATAATTCAATAAAATTAGCAAAAAATGCAATAAAAAATAATGCAGACTATATAGCATTTGGTGCTTTTTATATCTCAAAAACAAAAAAAACTAAATATAATGCTAGAATTAGTATTCTCAGTTCAATTAAAAAAATATCTAAAATCCCAATAGTGGCAATTGGTGGAATAAATTCAAATAATTATGAAAAACTTCTGTTGAATAATGCAAACTTTTTAGCTATCTCAGGTTACATTTGGAATAATAAAAAATACAAACCTGAAGAAGCTATAAGGAAAATAATATGAAGATTAATGCAACTGAAATAAGAGTTGGGATGATCTTGGAACATAAAGATGATCTTTGGGAAGTTTTAAAAACTCAACATGTTAAACCTGGTAAAGGTGGTGCTTTTGCTCAAGTAGAAATGAAAAGTTTAAACAAAAGTACTAAGCTTAATGAAAGATTTAGATCCAACGAAACAATTGAAAAAGCAATACTAGAAGGAATAAAATTTAATTATTTATATGAGGATGATGTAGATTATTACTTTATGAATCCAGTTTCTTTTGATCAAATAAATATAAAAAAAAATATTGTAGGACAAAAAGGTAAAATGTTAACAGAAAATTTGGAAGTGAGTATAAATTTTCATGATGAAAAACCTTTATCTGTCGAGTTGCCGAATCAAATAACTTCCAAAGTTAAAACTACAGATGTTGCGTTAAAAGGACAGACTGTTTCATCATCATATAAACCTGCAACTTTAGAAAACGGACTGCATATCCAGGTACCGCCGTTTATTGAAATTGGAGATGAAATTATTATCGATACAAGAACTATTGAATACGTAAAAAAAATTTAGTTTAATGAATTATATTTCTCCAATCTTAAATATTATGATTAAAGCATCCGAAAAGGCATCCAAAGTAATTATTAGAGATTTTGGTGAAATTGAAAACCTTCAAGTCAAAAAAAAAGGTCCGAAAGATTTTGTAACTAAAACAGACAAAAGAGTTGAAAAAATATTAATTGAAGAGTTAGAAAAAAGTAAAAAAAATTACTCTTTTATAACAGAAGAAACTGGAATAATTAATAAAGCTGATACCGATAATTTTTGGATTATCGATCCAATTGATGGTACAACTAACTTTTTGCACGGTATACCGCACTTTGCTATATCAATAGCTTTGAAAAAAAATAATGAATTAATAAGTGGATTAATTTTTGATCCAATAAAAAATGAAATGTTTTATGCTGAGAAAAATGCTGGCTCATTTTTTAATAATCGCAGAATTAGAGTTTCTAAAAAAATTGAGTTAGAAGATTGTCTATTTGCAACTAATCATGAAGGAGCCATCCAATCAAAACTTAATCTAAGATATACAGGTTGTGCTGCACTAGATCTAGCTTATGTTGCAAGTGGAAGATTTGATGGATATTTTCATAATAATATTAATATTTGGGATGTTGCTGCAGGAGTTTTAATTATTAAAGAAGCTGGAGGAAAAGTTAATGATATTAATAAATTTAATATTAATGCTATTAATATAAGAGCTTCAAATAACAATATTCATAATAAAATGCTTGAAAATCTAGTTAACTTTTAATTGTTTTTATAAAATCATTTGTTATAAGACCCGCTATGAAAAAAAACATACATCCAAACTACCATTTAATTAAAGTAGAAATGACAGATGGAACCCAGTTTGAAACTAAATCTACTTGGGGCTCAGAAGGAGAAGTTTTAAAGTTAGAAATTGATCCAAAATCTCATTCTGCTTGGACTGGTGGAAAACAAAAAATTCTCGATAAAGGAAGAATAAGTAAATTTAACAAAAAATTTCAAAATTTTAAATCTGAGAAAAGTAATTAATGTCAAAAGCTCCTTTAATGCCACTAGCTACAGCTGTATGGTTAGTTGAAAATACTACTTTGACATTTAAGCAAATAGCAAATTATTGTAAATTGCATGAAGTTGAAATACAAGGTATTGCTGATGGAGAAGTTGCAAAAGGAATAGTAGGTTACAATCCTATAATGTCAGGTCAGCTAACTAGAAATGAGATTGCATTATCTTCGGAGGATACTAGTAGACCATTAACCTTAAAAACAAATGATGTAGAAATTGAAAGTTCAGAAAAAAAAATTAAAAAATATGTACCTCTATCAAAACGACAAGATAAACCCGATTCAGCGCTTTGGTTAACAAAGCAACATGCAATGCTTAAAGATTCTCAAATTGCAAAATTAGTGGGAATAACTAAAAACTCTGTAACTGCTATAAGAAATAAAAGTTATTGGAATTTTAATAACCTGAATGCTAAAGATCCAGTTGCTATGGGATTGTTTTCACAAAAAGATTTAATTGATGCTATAGAAAAAGCTGAAAGAAGAATTAAAAGAGAAAAAAAAGATAAAGAAAAATCAAAATTATCAAAGTAAATTTATACGGAAAATAATAGACAAATAATTATTAAAGTGATATCTAGTCACACATTTTGGGGGTAGTTATTAAAATAGAAGTTAAAGACAATAATGTTGAACAGGCGTTGAGAGTTTTAAAAAGAAAACTACAACGCGATGGTTTTTTTAAGATTATAAAGCTCAAAAATACTTATGAGAAACCATCAGAGAAAAAGAAAAGAATACTTCAAGAAAACATAAAAAGAGTAAAAAAACTAAACAAACTCAAAAATAGAATTTAATTACCGCGGGGTGGAGCAGCCTGGTAGCTCGCAAGGCTCATAACCTTGAGGTCGGCGGTTCAAATCCGTCCCCCGCAACCAATTATATTCAAATTATTTATTTTTTTTTAAATATCTGCTTAAATAATCATTAATTGTGTTTGATAAACCTTGCTCTAAACTAGTTTTGTTTTTCCATCCATATTTTTTTGCTAATGAAAGATCTAATAATTTTCTATATGTGCCATCAGGAGTTTTTCTTTGATGTAAAATTTTTAGCTTAATTCCTAAATGTTGCATTATAAACTTTGCATATTCAATTATGCTTTTTTCAGTACCAGTTCCAATATTAATTAACGAGTCATTTGTGTTTTTTTTTAAAAAAAATATGCATGCATCTGCTATATCATCACTATAAATTAATTCTCTCAATGGTTTTCCACTACCCCATATCTTTATATAGTTTTGATTATTTCTTAACGCGTCTATTATTTTTTTTATTAAAGCTGGAAGAAAATGGGATGAATTCAAGTCATAATTATCATTAATTCCATATGCATTACATGGCATTAAACATTTATAATTAACATTATATTGACTATTATAGCTCTGACAAAGATTAATTCCTGCAATTTTAGCTATAGCATATGGTTCATTAGTTTTTTCAAGATAGTTTGATAAAAGATAACTTTCTTTTATAGGCTGCTTACTATTTTTTGGGTATACACAACTTGATCCTAAAAAAATTAAATTTTTAACTCCGTTTTTGTAACTAGCATCAATAACGTTATTCTGAATTGATAAATTATCAAATATAAATTCTCCTCTAAATTCATTGTTGGCTTTTATACCCCCTACTTTTGCTGCAGCCAATATAACTGCGTCGGGCTTAAGTTTTTTTATGTAATTGTAAACCTTATTTTGATTTCTTAAATCTAGTTTTTTTTTATTTTGGAAATAAACTTTTTTATATTTTAATTCTTTTAATTTTCTTAAAATTGCTGAGCCTATCATGCCATTATGACCGGCTACAAAAATTTTAGATCTTTTATTAATCATTATTAAAAGTATTCAATTCATAAGAAATCATGTCATTAATTAAAGAATTGATATCGTGATTAGGTTTCCATTTTAGTTGTTTTCTTGCTTTTGAAAAATCTCCTTTTAAAGTATCAACTTCAGTAGGCCGTAAATATTTATTATTGCATTCAACAATACAATTATTTTTTTCGTCAAATGCTTTTTCTTTTATGCCTTTTCCTTTCCAGTTAATTCGAATTTTTAATTGCTTAGCAACCATATTTATAAATTGTTTTATTGTATATTGTTTACCGGTACAAATAACAAAATCATCAGGCTTATTATGTTGTAACATTTTCCACATTGCTCTAACATAATCTTCAGCATGTCCCCAGTCTCTTTTGGCATATAAATTTCCTACAAAAAGTTTTTTTTGTTTATTGAATTTTATTCTACATAAGGCTTTAACAACTTTTTTTGTTACGAATGTATCTCCTCTTAAAGGGCTTTCATGATTAAACAAAATACCATTACATGCAAAAATATTGTAAGCCTCTCTGTAATTAACTGTTATCCAATGCGAATATAGTTTTGCAGCTCCATAAGGACTTCTTGGATAAAAGGGTGTTTTTTCAGTTTGTGGTGTTTCCATTACCTTTCCAAACATTTCTGAACTGCCAGCTTGATAAAATTTAATATTCTTATCAATTTTGATAATGGCTTCTAATATCCTTAAAGTTCCTAGAGCATCTGCATTTGTTGTATATTCAGGAATTTCAAAAGATACTGCAACATGGGATTGGGCAGCTAAATTATAAACTTCATGAGGTTTGGTTTTTTTTATTAAATTAAAAATAGAAATACTGTCAGTTATATCTCCATAATGTAAAAAAAAATTACTTTTTTTTACAAGTTGATCGTTGTAAATATCATCTAGTCTGTAAGTATTGTGTGACGAACTTCTTCTTTTTACTCCATGAACTTCATAATTTTTTTGTAAAAGAAATTTTGAAAGGTATGCTCCATCTTGACCTGTTATACCAAAAATTAAAGCAGTTTTTTTCATTTTATAGAAATGTAATTTTAAAATATTTATTGTTAAATTGAAACAAAATTAACTTTACAAGCTCTTAATAATTTCTTCAGTCATTTTTTTTGCATCTGCAAAAAGCATTAGTGTATTATCTTTGTAAAATAAATCATTATCTATGCCTGCATATCCTGGTGACAAACTTCTTTTAACAAAAAGAACAGATTTTGATTTTTCTACATCTAAAATTGGCATACCATAAATGGGGCTTTGTGGATCTGTTTTTGCAACTGGATTAGTTACATCATTTGCCCCTATTACATAAGCTACATCGCAATTGGCAAAATCATTATTTATTTCTTCCAATTCAAAAACTTCATCATAAGGAACGTTAGCTTCAGCTAACAAAACATTCATATGCCCTGGCATTCTACCAGCTACTGGATGTATTGCATAAGTGACTTTAACACCATTTTTTTTTAAACTATCAACCATTTCCCTTAAAGCATGTTGAGCCTGTGCAACCGCCATTCCATAACCAGGAACTATAATAACTGATGAAGCATTTTTCATTAAAAAAGCTGCATCATCAGCATTGCCACTTTTAACTGGTTTTTGCTCTTTTGATATATTCGAAGAGGATTGTTCTGTTGCGCCCCAACCACCAAGTATTACATTAAAGAATGAACGGTTCATTCCTTTACACATGATATAAGATAATATTGCTCCAGATGATCCAACTAATGCACCAGTAATTATTAAAGCCGTATTCTCTAATGTAAAACCAATCCCAGCTGCTGCCCATCCTGAATAAGAGTTAAGCATTGAAATTACTACTGGCATATCAGCTCCACCGATTGGGATTATTAATAAAACACCTAACAAAAATGAAACTAGTATTATTGTCCAAAACCAAAGATTGACTTGAGTTTTACACAAATAAAATATTAAAACTAATAGAGTTATACCCAGAGCTAAA
>CACHJL010000024.1 GCA_902580135.1 uncultured Pelagibacteraceae bacterium
CCTCAGAAATTACAACTGTAACTTCACCTTTTGTTGAAAAAGATATTTCTGACAAATTTTTTACACTACTTCTTATATATTCTTCATGAAATTTAGTAATTTCTCTACAAATTAATATATTTCTATTAAAAAAATATTTTTTTATAAGGTCGATAATTTTGTTAATTTTTTTTGGAGATATAAAAAAAACAATTGAATAATTTAAATTAGAAAATGAGTTAAATAATTTATTCAATGCATTTTTTTTATCTGGTAGAAACCCACAAAATAAATACTTATCAGAAAATCCACTAACTGATACAGCTGCGGTAACTGCAGAAGGCCCTGGAATAGAATAAATATTGATATTTTTTTCTATACACTTATTAATTAAAATTCTACCTGGATCAGAAATTCCAGGTGTTCCCGCATCTGATATAATAGATATTAATTTATTATTTTGTAAAAGTTCTATAATATAATTTATATTTTTATTTTTCATTAAATTTATGATTAGAAATTAATTTTTTACTTATCTTAAATTTACTTAATAATTTTTTTTTGAAACTCTTGTATCCTCACATAGGATAAAATCTGAGTTTTTGATAACTTCTAAAGCTCTAATAGTTATATCTCCCATATTTCCTATTGGCGTTGCAACACAATATAGCCCAGGTTTTAATTTATTTAGTTTTTCATCAACATGCATTAATTTGAAATTATATTATTAAATCTAAAATGAAAACTTTTATTAAATTTATAATTATATCAACCTTAAGTTTAGTTAATTTTTTTCAAAATAGTTTTTCTAGTGAAAAAATTAAAATTGGTCTTTTAGTACCAATAACTGGACAACATTCAGAAATTGGTAATTCTATTATTAAATCTGTCAGACTTGCAATTAATAAAATTGATGATGATAGGATTGAGATTACTCCTAAAGATACAAAATCAAATCCAATCAATTCTTTAAGATCTTCAAAAGAATTGTACGAACAAGGAGTAAGAATTGTTATTGGTCCAGTATTTATTGAAAGTTCTAAGTATTTAGATGAATTAAAAGATATGACATTTATATCACTTACAAACAAAATATATGGAAAACCTCCAAATGTAATAAGCGCTGGTGTGAATGCTCTTTCCCAAATAAATACAATAAAAAAATTTAAAAAAATAAAAAAGTTATTAAAAAAAATGTCTATAAAAAATATTATAAATGAAATTAATAAAGATAAAAAAATTTCAAAAAAAATCATTTATGATTTTTATCTAAAATTAAAAAATGAAAAAAAATAAAATATTATATTTATTATTATTGATTATTTTAACAAGTTGTGTCGGAACATCATCAACTGGCGTTTTGGGTACCGGTGTATCTATTGCAATTGATCCAAGAACCATAGGAACTCAAATTGATGATTCGATCATGCAAAAAAATTTAAGTGCAAAATTAATTAACATGAATACAAATTATTTATTATCTGTTAAATCCAAAGTATTAGATGGAAGAATTTTTATTACAGGCAAAGTGGAAACCATAGAAGAAAAATTGAAAATTACCAAATTAGGATGGGAAATAAAAGGTGCAAGATCTGTCAAAAATGATCTTCAAATTAAAGATAAATTTAATTTTCAGCAAGCTGCAAAAGATATTTTAATAACCTCACAACTACGAGCCGCAATGATTACAAACAAAAAAATCAAAGCCGTAAATTATAATATAGATACATACAAAAAAAAAATTTATATATATGGAATATCTAATGACGAAGAAGAGAGAGCAGAAGTTATAAATGAAGCAAAAAAAATTCTTGATGTTGAAGATGTAATTGCAAGTATTTTATTAATTGAAGACTTGAGAGTAGTAAAAAATTAATTTTATTTATTGTAATTAATTACCCCAGCAGAATAAGCTGCAATAGAAGCTAAATTTAATATATCAGAAGTAGAAGATCTTAATGGAGCGATTTCTATTGCTTGCCCTAAACCTATTAATAAAGGTCCTATAACTTTTGCTTCACCAAGTGTCTTCATTATTTTATATGAGATTGCAGCACTATGTTGACCAGGCATAATTAATATATTTGCATTACCCACTATTTCTGAAAAAGGATATAAATCTGAGTATTCATCACTCAAAGCAACATCCGGCTGCATATCTCCATCAAATTTAAAATCAACTTTTCTTCTTTTTAGTATATTAACTGCATCTCTAATATGCTTTGTTCTACTTGTTAAAGGTTGTCCAAATGTCGAATGAGATAAAAAAGCTACCTTAGGATCAAAACCAAATAATCTTACAACTCTTGCAGAAGAAATTGCAATTTCAGCCAATTCTTCAGATGAAGGGTATTCGTGCACACTGGTATCTCCAATAAAAACAGTTTTTCCTTTATTTACAACCATATTTAGTCCAAACATTATTTCACCTGGTCTAGGTTCAACTACTTTATTAATTTTTTCTAGTGATTGAGCGTATCTTCTACTATTTCCTGTAACCATTGCATCTGCATCACCTGCAGATACCATGCAAGATCCCCAAATAACCCTATCATTTCTTACCATTCTATCGCAGTCTCTTTCAAGGAGTCCTTGCTCTCTTTGAAGTTTTTTAAAAAGAAATTTAACATATTTCTCTCTCTTTTTTTTGTCTGTTGAGTTTATAATTTGAATATCAAAATTTTCTCCATAACCAATTTCTTTTAGTCTTTGTTTAACAATTTTTTCTTTAGCTACAATTATGGGAATTCCTAGTTCAGCATTTTTAAATGCAATTGCAGCTTTTAAAGTATTTTCATCTTCACCATCCGTAAAAACAACTCTTTTTTGATTTTTTTTGATTTTAGAATTTATACCTTGCATTATAGTTACCGAAGGATCTAATCTTTGTTTTAATTGTTCAGTATAAGTCTCAAAATTTTCTATCTTTTTTCTTGCAACTTTACTTTTTAAGGCAGCTTTAGCAACTGCAACAGGTATAACGCTTATCAATCTTGGATCGAATGTAGATGGAATTATATAATCTTTTCCATATTTAGGTCTCTCGCCTCCCATTGCTGCAACAACTTCATCAGGAACTCTTTTTTTTGCTAAAGAAGCTATAGCATTTACTGCAGCAATTTTCATTTCTTCGTTTATGGTTTTTGCTCTTACGTCCAGTGCACCTCTAAAAATATATGGAAAGCCAATTAAATTATTCACTTGATTTGGATAATCTGATCTTCCAGTTGCAATTATTGCATCTTGCCTAACCTCTTCAACTTCTTCGGGTGTTATTTCTGGATCAGGGTTAGCGCAAGCAAATATAATTGGATTTTTTGACATTTTTTTAATCATTTCTTTTTTCAAAACTCCTGCAGATGACAAACCTAAAAAAACATCTGCACCTTTTATTGCGTCACTTAAAGATCTATTATTAGTTTCCAGTGCATGATCTGATTTCCATTTATTTAAATCTTTTCTTCCTTTATAAATAACTCCTTTTCTGTCAATCATAATTATATTTTTATTCAGCACCCCAATTTTTTTAAAAAGATTTGTGCAGGCCATAGCTGATGCTCCTGCCCCATTAACTACTACTTTGATTTTTTTTATATTTTTTTTTGCAATATCAATAGCATTAATTAGTGCTGCAGATGTTATTATTGCAGTTCCGTGTTGATCGTCATGGAATACAGGAATATCTAAAATTTTTTTAAGCTTTTCTTCAATTATAAAGCAGTTTGGAGCAGCTATATCTTCTAAATTTATTCCGCCAAAACTGCCAGAAAAATTTTTTATACTGTTAATAATTTCTTCTGGATTATTTGAATCTATTTCTAAATCAATTGCATCTATATCAGCAAACCTCTTAAATAAAACTGCTTTGCCTTCCATTACTGGTTTTGATGCTAAAGCTCCAAGATTTCCAAGACCTAATATTGCGGAACCATTACTAATAACCGCAACTAAATTACCTTTTGTAGTATAATCATATGCTAGTTCAGGATTTTTTGAAATTGCTTTTACTGGAACTGCAACTCCTGGAGAGTACGCTAAAGCCAAATCTCTCTTAGTTGTCATTGGCTTTGAAGATATAATCTCAATCTTGCCAGATTTATTACTATTATGAAATTCTAAAGCTTCTTTATCAGAATAATGTTCAATTTTATTTTTCTTCATTTAATGTAAATAGGTATACAATTAGAGCAAATTTAAGACTAATATGATTTATGAACTTGATTAAGTCAACAAGCACATTCGGTTTCTTTACTTTAATTAGCAGATTACTTGGATATTTAAGAGACTTATTGATTGCAATCTATCTTGGTTCTGGTCCAATTGCGGATGCTTTTTTTGTAGCATTTAGAATACCAAATACATTTAGAAGACTTTTTTCAGAAGGGACTTTTAATGCTGCTTTTGTTCCAAGTTATTCTTCTGAAATGGTATTAGGGAAAATTAGATCTCAAAACTTTGCAAATAAAATATTCAATTTACTTTTATTAGGTTTGTTTTTGATCGTATTAATAATTGAAATATTTATGCCTTCATTTATTTTTGTTATTGCTCCTGGTTTTTCTGGTAATTCTGAAAAACTTGATCTGACTATTTCTCTTACAAGAATTACTTTCCCCTTTCTATTATTTGTTAGTTTATCTTCTTTTTTTTCAGCAATATTAAACTCACATAATAAATTCGCAGTTGCCTCAGCAGCACCAATTATTTTAAATATATTTTTAATTTTGGTTTTATTTTTTCAAAGTTATTTAAATGACAATTTGGTAGTTTACCTTTCCTATGCAGTAACATTTGCAGGAATTGTACAGTTAATTTTTTTACTATTTTTTATAAAAAAATATTATTTTCCTAAAATTATACTTAAATTCAAAATTGATAAAAAGGTTAAATTATTTTTTAATAAACTTTTACCGAGTATATTTTCATCAGGTGTTACACAGATTAATATTTTAGTAGGAACTATCATAGCTTCTTTTCAAGCAAGTGCCGTTTCTTATCTTTATTATGCTGATAGAATATATCAGATTAATTTAGCAATAGCTGGTATTGCAATTGGAACTGTGCTTTTGCCAAGTTTAAGTAAATATATTCAATCAGGGAATAAAAAAAAAATAGAGTTTATTCAGAACAAAGCACTAGAACTTAGTTTATTTTTAAGTTTACCTGCAACTATAGCATTACTCATAGCATCCGAAGAAATAACTTCTTCGTTATTTGGGTATGGTTCATTTGATTTAATGAGTGTAAAGAATTCAGCTAATGCATTATTTTATTTTGCTTTAGGTTTGCCTGCTTTTTCTTTTATAAAAATTTTTTCTACCTTTTTATTTGCTAGACATAACACAAAGGTACCATTTTTTTTTTCAGTTATTTCTGTAATTATTAATATTGTAATTAGTGTTTATTATTTTAATAAAATTGGATTTATAATAATACCTATATCAACTACTATATCATCATGGTTTAACGTTATAATTCTTTTAATTTATTTAACTAATAAAAAATATTACTTTATAAATTTAATGTTTGTCAAATCATCATTAAAAATTATTCTATCGACAATTTTAACTTCTTATATTTTTTATTATTTAATAAACTATTTTAGTCACAATTTAAGTTATGATAGTGATTACAAACTTTTAACTATCATTTTAATGGTTATTATTACATTTGTTATTTATATTTTGATTTCCATACTCACAAAAGCTTTTAAAATTTCAGATATTAAATTAAAGTATTAATGCAATGGAAAAAAAAATTTTCTCAGGAGTTCAACCAACAGGAAATCTTCATTTAGGAAATTATATTGGTGCAATAAAAAATTTTGTTGATCTACAGAATCAGCAAGGAAATGAATGTGTTTATTGTGTAGTAGATTTACATGCAATAACAACAAAACAAGATCCAAAAATTCTTAAAAATAATATTAGAGAAACAACAGCCGCTTTTTTGGCAAGCGGAATCGACCCTAAAAAAAGTATTATTTTTAATCAATCTTTAGTCCCAGCTCACGCAGAAGGTTCTTGGATATTAGGATGCATAGCTCGTATGGGATGGTTAAATAGAATGACTCAATTTAAGGAAAAGGCAGGAAAAGATAAAGAGAAAGCTAGCGTAGGTTTATATATTTATCCAGTTTTAATGACTGCTGACATCTTGTTATATGATGCGACCCATGTTCCTGTAGGAGAAGATCAAAAACAACATCTTGAGTTATCTAGAGATATAGCGCAAAAATTTAATACAGATTTTAATGTACCAGACTTTCTTAAAGCTCCAGAACCTTTAATTAAAAAAAATTTTTCAAGAATAATGAGTTTAAAAGATGGAACTAAAAAAATGAGTAAGTCTGACCCGTCAGATTTGAGCAGAATAAATTTAACTGATAATAAAGATCAAATTATAAATAAAATAAAAAAAGCAAAAACCGACAACGAAACTTTACCAGCAGATGATAAAAATTTGAACAAAAGGCCTGAAGTTGAAAATTTATTAGGAATATATTCAAGCTTAAGTGATGGAAGTTTAAAAGACTCTATAAATGAATTTAGTGGTAAGAATTTTTCAGAATTTAAAAAAAAATTAGCAGAACTTGTTGTGGAAAAGATTTCACCAATATCTATAGAAATTAATAAATTACAAAAAGACATAAGTTATATTGATAAGGTTCTTAAAGAAGGGGGAAATAGAGCCAATTTAATTGCTTCAAAAAAAATTGAAGAAATGAAGAAAATAATTGGTTTTTAATCATATTTAAATTTATAAAAAAATACATATAATAAAGATATGTTTGTACAAACGCAAAAAACACCTAACCCAGATTCATTAAAATTTTTACCAGGAAAAATGGTTTCTGAAGATGGTCCTAAGGAAATTTTAAATAAGGATGAAACTGATAATAATTTAGTTAGAAATTTACTTTCAATTAATGGTGTAACAGGTGTATTTTTGAGTAGTGACTTTTTATCTGTAAATAAAAAAACTGATATGGATTGGGAAGATATTAAGCATATAGTGATTTCACATATTAATGAGTTTTACGCAGAAGGAAATGAATTTATTATAACAAAAAATAAGAAAGATGCTGACATTGATGGTTATAGCGAAATAGAAAAAAAAATTATTCAAATCTTAGATACAAAAGTTAGACCAGCAGTTGCTAAAGATGGTGGAGATATTAAATTTAAAGAATTTAAAGATGGAAAAGTAAAAGTAGAATTGCAAGGTAGTTGTTCAGGCTGTCCATCTTCAACTATGACGTTAAAGCAAGGCGTGGAAAATTTACTTTGTCATTATATTCCTGAAGTTAAAGAAGTTTTAGCGGTATAAAAATTCTAAAAAATAATTATAATCTAACTGATTCATTATGGTCAAAAAAATTAGAAACGATGCAGTTTTTAAAAAACCTCTAATTGAGAAAACTAAGAAATCAAAAAAAATTATAAAAAATTTTTTTGAAGATAATAGAAAAGAGTATAAAAATTTCTACATATATTCATTAATAAGTTTTTTTTTAATTTACTCTTTTTTTTCATTGCCAAATATAGCAAATTATTTTGAAGACAATTTTGGTGAAAATAAAACAACGGTTAATATTTCCAAAAAAAATTTTGAATTAACTTTTAATAATAAAAATAAATCGAAAGAAGAAAAAACTAATTTAGAAAATATTTTTGAGGATATTGATGTGTTTCCATCAAGCGAATTAAATTCTAATACTTCAAGATTAAGTGCTTCAACTATTGAACAATTATTTCAAGATACTAATTACAATTTAAAAATAGTTAAAAAAACAAAATTAGTTAATATTGGCAATGCTTTAGATCACCTTCCAACAGAAATGAAAAGTATTGAAAATATAAAAAAAAGGAAAAATTTATTTATTCAGATTGTTCTACCATTGATAATTGAAGAAAATACAAAAATTAAATTAGACAGAAAAAAACTTTTTGTAATATTGAATAAAAATAACAATTCTAAAGCAGAAATTGAATGGTTAAAAAAAAAATTTAAACAATATGGAATTGCAAAAAATGATTTACATACACTAAAAGTTAGAATGGATGAAATTCCAGTTTCGTTAGCCATTGCGCAAGCTGCAAAAGAGACTGGATGGGGTACATCAAGATTTGCCCAAAAAGGAAACGCATTATTTGGACAGTGGACTTGGTCAGGAAATGGAATCAAGCCAGCAGCAGCGGACAGTGATTCGACACACAAAGTTGCAAGTTTTAAAGTTTTAAAAGCTTCAGTAAAAGCTTACCAGAGAAATATAAATACCCATTCTAGTTACAAAAAATTTAGAAAAGAAAGAGCTGTACAAAGAGACAATGGTGGAAAATTAGATAGTTTAGAGTTAGTAAAATTTCTTGATAAATATGCCGAAACAGGAATTGAATATACTAAAATTTTATCAAAAATTATTAAACAAAATTCTTTAACAGATTTTGATGATGTAAAAATTCTTCCTACAAGTAAAAAACTTAAAAACTTAATTTAGAATTATAATAAATAAGAAATTAACCTAATTTGCTTACCCCAATCTCTTCCTGTTTAAATAATTAAATGTATAATAATTATATGATAAAAAATTTTATTAAAAAAATTTGTTTTATTTTATTGGGAAATCTGACTTTATTAATCTTAGATTTTCTTTTGAAAAAAAATTCAGTTTATGTTGTAAATTATCATGCAACTTATCCTAAAAATAAGTTAAATTTTTTTAAACAAATAGAATTTTACAAAAAATATTTTGAAATAATTGATGAAAATTCACTTCTTAATTTTGATCAATTGTTTATTAAAAACAAGAAACCAAAAATATTGATAACATTTGATGATGGACATATATCGAATTACTATAATGCAAAGAATTTAGATCAATTAGGAATAAAGGCTACTTTTTTTTTACCAATTAGCGTTATCCAACGTAAAACAGAAAATAATATAGAGTTAGAAAATCAAACTTTGAATAATAAATATTCTATTTTATCAGAGTTAAATGAAGATATAAAAAATAATTACCATAGACTCACGATGACTTGGCAACAAGTTATAGATTTAAGTAATAGAGGTCATTTCATTGGATCTCATGGATACAATCATATTAGATTGTCAAATGATCTTAATGAAAGTCAATTAAATAAAGAAGTAGTAATTAGTAAAAAAATAATAGAAGAAAAATTAGGAAAATCTGTAAATAGTTTTTGTTGGATTATTGGTGATTCAAAATCTTATTCAAAAAATGCTTCAAAAATAATTACTAAAGTCAATTACAATTTATCTTTTATGACTTGTGCAAAACCATATGATAAAGATCAATCTTCCTTACAAATTCATAGATTTAATATAGAAGATTTTTTTTCTTTAGCTAGAATCTCTTTTATTTTTTCAGGAATTTATGAATTAATGTATTCGAAAAAAAGAAATTTTGTAAATCAATTAACAAAATAAATGAATGATTTTAATATTATAAAAATAATAAATAAAAAAATTTTAGACGAGGCAATAAATTTTATACATAGGAATAATTTTTCTTTTGAGACTGAACAAAGAAAAATCTGCAAAAATTTTGATGGAAGAGTTTTAGGTTTAGTTTTAAAAAATAATAAAGAGAAAATTATAGCATGCTTATTTTATTATTATCAGCCAGATATAAAAGTTGAAGAAAAAAAATTTAAAGTGGTTAATTTTTCTACAATTTTTATAGATGAAGAATTTAGAGGAAGAGGCTTACTTTCTATAATGTTGAAGAAAACAATTGAAATTTTTGAAGGTTATATAATTACTGATTACACCCCTGTTCCCAAAGTTAGACATTTATTGCGTAAATTAGGATTTGGTTATATGAAAAATAATAGAAAATTAATTCTTCCAATACCAAACTTGGGCTCAATCTCAAAATTTAAAATTGGAAATTTAGAAAAATTAGAAAATAAATATACATTTGATAAAATCTTCAATCACTTAGATAGGTATAGAGATTATGAGATAGACTTATGGAAATTTAGTAAAAATAATAAAGAAATAATTATTGGTACAACTTTTAAAAATCATAAGAAAACTTTTTTCAACTTTAAGATTAAAACATCATCAGTAAGAATTCTTTGGAGTAATGATGAGGAATTTCTTTTAAGAGAGGCAAATAATATATCCTTTTTATTCTATTTAAAAGTAAGTAAAAAATTTATTACAATTGATACAGAGTTAGATTATAGGCAATTTTTTTCTTTTACGTTGCAAAATCAGTTTATGCTTTTTCCAAAAATTAATATAAAAGTTTCTCCTATTGGTTCTGAATTTTTTGCAGGAGTTATTTAAAATTTAATTTAATTTAATTGAAAATTGAACACCAAGCCATCTCCAACCTTCTTTATCTTTCATAGAACAATTAATTCTACCTCTTCTCTCTTTAAAATTTTCTCTGAAAAAAATACTTAATTTGTGATTTTCAAATTTAATATCTGTCTTATCCCAACCAGTGCCTTCATTTGAATAACAGGATATTAAATCTAGATTTTTTTGTTCTTCAAAAAACTCAATATACATTTCAGGAGGATTTTCTTCAGATTTAATAAATTTATCTTCTGGGACTAAATCTTTATACTGTAACGGTAAAAATTTAATCAAATTTTCAAATCTTTTTATTTCCCCATATTTTTCATTTATTGGAAATCTGGGTAACTCATATTTATCTTTATTTAAATCAATAACCCCTGATTGTTGACCGAAAGCAAATTTAAAATTTTTAATAATATAATTTTTTTGTTCAAGAGAATATTCTCCAAAAGGATATGAAAAAAAAATTGGATTATACCCTATATTTTTTATAAAATTACTAATAGATTTATCTATATCGTTTTTAAATTCTTTAAAGTTATAATTGATTAGATATTCATGTGAATGTGAATGATTTCCTATAAACGCAAAATCTTCTTTTTCTACTTCTTTTATCTGATCCCACGTCATATATCCAAATTTACCAATAGCTTCTGTAGAAACAAATAATATAAAAGGTATTTTATTTTCTTTTAGGTAAGGCCATGCATTTTTATAAAAAGAAGTAAAAGCATCATCAATTGTAAGTAAAATTTTTTTTTTATATTTTATTTTATTAAATTCTTTTTCTAATTTAGATGGATTGTAGAATTCGAAATTATTGTTAATTATTCTAATTTGATTTTTAAAAACATCCATTTTAATATTTGTTGAAGGGTATTTATTTTCATTGAATCTATGATACATTAAAGAGAGTATTCCTTTTTCACTATGATAGTATTTTTTATTTACACTTTCGGCATATGAGTTAAAAAAAAATAAATAAAATATGAAAAATTTAATAATTGATGCAGCTAAAGAAGAAGTTTTTTTTATGTTCATGACTGAGTCTCAATCATATACTACCACCTATATAAACAGTAGAGAAAATTTTGATAAATTCAATGACCTTCTTCTAATGTTTTTAAAAAAATATAAAATAGAATTAAAAGATATTGAAAAAATATTTATTAATCAAGGACCTGGTAAGTTGTCGAGTATCAGAACATCTATTTCTATATCAAAAGCTATAGCTTTATCAAAAAATATCACTTTAGTTGGTTTTAGTTCAAATGATATAATTGATAAAGATTACAAAAAATTATTGGAATTAGAGAGTAAAAATCTACTAAATAAATATTTGATTAAGCCCCTCTATTCGAGTTAAAATAAAATATGTCTGAAATTATTGAACAAAAATGTATTGCAAAAGGAGTGAAGCTAACCGATCAAAGAAAAATTATTGCAAAAATAATGAGTGATTCTCAAGACCATCCTAATGTTGATGAACTATACAAAAGGGCTTCAAAAATAGACTCTAAAATTAGTATTGCGACAGTTTATAGAACTGTCAAACTTTTTGAAGAAGCAGGAATTATTGCTAAACACGATTTTAAGGGCGGTAAAGCAAGATATGAAGAACTAAATGAAGGTCATCATGATCATTTAATTGATATAAAAACTGGAGAAATAATTGAATTTGTTGATGAAGAAATCGAAAAGTTACAAAAAAAAGTTGCAGATAAATATGGGTATAAGTTGGTTGATCATAAACTAGAATTATATGGCATAAAAAAAAAATAATAATGGAAAAAAAAGTTTTCATTAAAACGTTTGGATGTCAAATGAATGAGTATGATTCAAAACGTATCTATGATTCAATAAGCAAAATAGGTTATCGGAAAAGTTATGACCAAAATAATGTTGACTGTTATATATTAAATACTTGTCATATAAGAGATAAAGCAAAAGAAAAAGTATTTCATGAAATTGGTAGAGTAAAAAAAATTTATAGAGGAAAAAATAAACCAATAATGGTTTTAGCAGGATGCGTTGCACAAGCCGAAAACCAAGAAGTGCTTAATAGAGAACCATATATAGATATTGTTATTGGTCCACAATCATATCATAAAATTAATGATCTTTTGGAAAACCATATTACGAAAAAAAAAATTGAAGAAACAGATTTCGATTCTGTATCTAAATTTAAATATTATGATGGAATAGAAAACAAAAATACTAGTATATCTGCTTATTTAACTATTCAAGAAGGTTGTGATAAATTTTGTCACTTTTGTGTTGTCCCTTATACAAGAGGACCAGAATATTCAAGACCATTTGATCAAATTATTAATGAAGCAGAGCAATTAGTTAAGAATGGTGCAAAAGAAATTACTTTATTAGGGCAAAATGTTAATGCATATTATTTCAAAGAAAATTCAAAAGTATATAGAATTTCAGATTTGATAAATCATCTTGATAAGTTTAGTGAGATTAAAAGAATAAGGTATACCACATCTCATCCCAAAGACATGACAGATGATTTAATTGAATGTTACAAAAATAATAAAAAACTAATGCCCTTTGTTCATTTACCAATCCAAAGTGGTTCAGATAGAATGTTAAAACTAATGAATCGAAAACACAAAGTTGAAGATTATCTAGATATTTATTTTAAAATAAAAAAATTTAATCCTGATGTGGAGTTTTCAAGTGATTTTATAGTAGGTTATCCAGGAGAAACACAACAAGATTTTGTTGATACAATGGCATTATTAGAAAAAATTAGATTTGTTAATTCTTTTTCATTTATATTTAGTCCCAGACCAGGAACAACTGCAGCCAATTTAGAAATGATTGATTATGAAATAGCAAAAAAAAGACTTATTATAATCCAAGAAAAACTGTTTAATAATCAAATTGAATTAAATAAGTCATTGGAAAATAAAAAAATTAAAGTATTGGTAGAAAACAAATTATCAGACCAAAATAAATTATTTGGTAGAAATAAATACTTATCCTCTGTAATATTTAAAGGAAGTGAAAATCTTATCGGAGATATGATAGATGTAAAAATAACCAATAGTAATCAAAATACATTGTTTGGTGAAATTGAATCAAATATGAAAGCAGCTTAACTTGAGCAATATTGCTTATAAAAATTCAAACACAGAATTAAAATTTGTATATTCTGAAAATAACGCTCTTAGTATTATTTTTCAAAATAATGATATTTTAATTGGAATTGTAGGTGAATTTAATAATAATTTAAAAGAATTAGAAAGGATTACAAAAACAAAAATATACTCAAGGGGAAATTCTATTCTTGTAAAAAGTGAACCTGAAAAAAATGATCTAGTTAAGAATGCTATTGAATTTTTAACAAACCAATTTTTAAATAATGGAACTATTGAAAAAAAAGATATAATTTCATCAGTAAATAAATTTATGATAAATGAAAAACTAAAAAAATCTGAAAAAAATATAGAATATATTATTAAAACACCAAAAAAGTCAGTAATACCAAGGTCTGAAAAGCAAAAAAATTATGTCAGTGCACTTAGAGAAAGTGAAATTATTATCTCAGCAGGGCCTGCAGGCACAGGAAAAACATTTTTAGCTGTTGCAGTGGCATTGACTATGCTTCTAGACAAAAGAATAGAAAGAATCATTTTATCAAGACCAGCAGTTGAAGCGGGAGAAAGATTAGGATTTTTACCAGGAGATATGAGAGAAAAAGTCGATCCTTATCTTAGACCATTATATGATTCACTTTATGATTTATTAGACTTTGAAAAAATACAAAAAAAAATTGAAGTAGGAGATATAGAAATAGCTCCTTTGGCTTTTATGAGAGGCAGGACACTAAAAAATTCTTTTGCAATTTTAGATGAAGCTCAAAATGCAACAGATACCCAAATAAAAATGTTTTTGACAAGAATTGGTGAAAATTCAAAAATTGTAATAAATGGTGATCCTTCACAGATTGACTTACCAAATAAATCTTCATCTGGTCTTAATAGATCAAAAAATTTACTTGGACATTTAAAAGAAATTTCTGTTATAGATTTTGATCATAACGATGTTGTAAGACATCCTCTAGTTTCAAAAATTGTTAAGGCATATTCAGATAAAAAAGATGATTAATGATTAAAGCCAATGTAATTTTGGATCATTATAAATGGAAGAATAAAATTAAAAATCCTAGTATTTATTTAAAAAAAAAAATTAATAAATTAAATAATATAACCTCATTTAAGAAAAAAAATTATGAATTTTCAGTTCTTTTGACAAATAATGAAAAAATGAAAAGTTTAAACTTTAAATTTAGAAAAAAAAATAAAATAACAGACGTATTGTCTTTCCCTTTTAGGTTTGTAGAAAAAAAAAGTATTTACATTGGTGATATAGCTATCTCATTTGATATAGTTAATCAAAGATCAAAAACATCAAATTTTTTCTTAGAATTAGATAAAATGTGGATACATGGATATTTTCATTTAATTGGTTATGATCATAAAAAAAAAAAAGATTTTGAAAAGATGATCAAAAAAGAGAATTTACTGATAAAATATTTTTACAAAGCAATTTGACCTCAAAAATAAAAAATAAAATATTAATCTTTATTATACCTTTCATAATTGGTTTAATAACATCTTATAGTCTTCCACCCTATAGTTTTTTTTTTATAAATTTTATTACATTTCCTATATTATTTTATTTCCTTTTATCAAATTATCTAAAAGGAAAATGGGTATCTTTTAAGATTGGATGGATATTTGGTTTTGGTTATTTTATCTCTAATTTATATTGGATATCGAACTCACTTACCTTTGAAGAAGTTTTTAAACCATTGATACCATTTACATTAATAATTATTCCTTTATTTCTGGGATTATTTTATGGTCTTGCTACAATATGTTGTTCTTTTTTTAAATTAGAAAAAAATATTTCTTCAATTTTAATATTTGCATTTTTTTTTGCATTTTTTGAGTATTTAAGAAGTTTTATTTTAGGTGGATTTCCATGGAATTTAAT
>CACHJL010000025.1 GCA_902580135.1 uncultured Pelagibacteraceae bacterium
ATTTTCTGAAAAATTAGAAAATAAGCTTTCTTCAATTGATCTTATTTCAAATTTCAAAATAGAAATGTTTAATAATAAAGAAATTGTTTATAAAATAATTTTCAATGGCACTCCAAACAAGTTATTAGACATTATGGCATTAAATGATTTTAAAGTAGATACTTCAAAAAAAATATGGAAAATAAGATGAGAGAATTAAATCAATTATTATTAGATTTTGACATAAAAAGAACTTTTAATGAACATGATTATTATGTTTCAGATAGTAATTATTTTGCATTTAATCTTATAGATAAATGGCCAAAGTGGGAAAAAAAAATTGTAAATATAAGTGGTGAAAAATTTTCTGGTAAAACCCATCTTGCTAATATTTTTAAATCAAAAAGTTCGGCGCTATTTTTAAATGAAACTGAAATAAATAATGATGTTTTCAAAAGAATAAAGTTGCATGAAAGTATTATAATTGATGGATTTACTAATAGGATTGATGAAAACTTGATTTATTCAATTTTTAATTCGATTGACCAAGATAGTAAATATCTACTAATCAATTCAGAAACTCCATTGTCTGAGATTAAATTTAAACTTCCAGATTTAGTTTCAAGGTCCAAAAATCTATTACATTCCAATATTAATCCACCAAATGATGAATTAATTTTTGCTATTATATTAAAGAATTTTTCTGATCGTCAAATTAAATTAGAAAAAAAAATAATAGAATTTATCATTAACAGGATAGATAGATCTTATAGAAAAATATCTGAATTTATATATAAGGTTGATGAGCTTAGTTTAAAAAAGAAAAAACCTATAAATTTTAAAACGATAAAAGAGATTTTGTAAAATTGACAAAATATAGAACACATAACTGTAACGAATTAGATTTATCACAAAGAGGAAATAAAATTATTTTGTCTGGTTGGATAAATAAAAAAAGAGACCATGGAAATTTATTGTTCATTGATTTAAGAGACAATTATGGATTAACCCAATGTGTTATTGATAAAAGCAATTCTATTTTTAATGAAATAGAAAAATTACCTCTTGAAACAGTTATAAAAATTCAAGGAAAAGTAGTTGAAAGAACTAAAGAAACAATAAACCTTAATATAGCTACTGGAAAAATTGAAGTCTCAATCAGTTCTTTTGAAATATTAGGAAACACAAAAGAATTACCTATGCCAGTATTTTCTGACCAAGAATACTCAGAAGAAATTAGACTTAAGTATAGATTTTTAGATTTAAGAAGAAAAAAAATTCATCACAATATTATTTTAAGATCAAAAATTATTTCGTTTATAAGATCAGAGATGGAAAAATTAGGTTTTTTAGAATTTCAAACTCCAATTCTAACTTCCTCGAGTCCAGAAGGAGCAAGAGATTTTTTAGTTCCAAGTAGATTGAACCCAGGAAAATTTTACGCGTTACCTCAAGCGCCACAACAATTTAAACAACTAATTATGGTCTCAGGATTTGATAGATACTTTCAAATTGCACCTTGTTTCAGAGATGAGGATGCGAGAGCCGATAGAAGTCCAGGTGAATTTTACCAATTAGATGTAGAAATGTCATTTGTGGAACAAGAAGATGTTTTTAAAGTATTTGAGCAATTATTAATAAAAGTCTTTACTAAATTTTCAAATAAGAAAATTCTAGAAAAAAAATTTCCAAAAATTACTTATTCAGATGCAATGTTAAAATATGGAACAGATAAACCAGACTTAAGAAACCCATTGATAATATCAGATTTAACTGAAATTTTCAAAAGAGAAGATGTCGAATTTGATATATTCAAAAAACTTGTTAAAGCAGGTTCTCTTGTAAGATCTCTGGTAACAAAAAATACAAAAGATAAACCAAGAAGTTTCTTTGACGGAATAGATAATTGGGCAAAAGAACAAGGATCATCTGGGTTAGCCTACTTTACCATTGAACACAAAGATAAAATTATTGGTAAAGGGCCAGTAGGAAAATTTTTTTCAGAAGACTCCATAAAGGAAATAATGAATCTCTCTAAAGCTGAGATAGGTGACACAATATTTTTATCTTGTGGTAAAAAAAATGATATAGAAAAAATTCTAAATTTAGCCAGAACAAAATTAGCTGAAGAATTAAATTTAATAGATAATGATTGTTTTTCATTTTGTTGGATAGTGGATTACCCAATGTTTGAAAAAGATGAAGTAACCAAAAAAATAAAATTTAGTCACAACCCTTTCTCTATGCCACAAGGAGATATTAAGAAACTAGATTTTTCTGATCCTTTATCAATGAAGGCATACCAGTATGATATTGTATGTAATGGAGTAGAACTTTCATCAGGCGCAATAAGAAATCATATCCCTGAATTGATGTACAAACTGTTCGAAATTGCCGGCTATTCAAAAAAAGTTGTAAATAGTAAATTTAGTGGAATGATAAATGCTCTAAGCTATGGAGCACCACCCCATGGAGGTTTGGCCCCAGGAATCGATAGAATTGTAATGCTTATTGCTGATGAAAAAAACATAAGGGAAGTTACAATGTTTCCAATGAATCAAAATGCGCAAGATTTAATGATGAATGCACCATCAAATGTAAATGATGAACAATTAAAAGAATTAAATATATCAATCAAGAAAAAAAATTAGTTATTTTTTTCCTTTAAGATTTATTCTAATATCTGACAGGTCGACAAGTTTTCTCTTATAATCGCTTCTGACAAAACCTTTACTGGTAATATCTTTTACTAATTTTAAGAATTGATTTTGATTTTCCAGGTTACCTTCCGAATTATTTTCCTCTGGCTTTTCAATACCTCCAATTGAAGGTGTATGAGCCAAATCTTCTCTATTAAGATAAGAAATAGCTAATTCTCTGAATATATAGTCGAGTATAGATGTAGCACTTAAAATTCTATCATTTCCAAAGACCTTTCCTGAAGGTTCAAATTTTGTATCAACAAATGCATTAACAAATTCGTCAAGAGGAACGCCGTATTGTAAACCCAATGAAACAGCTATTGCAAAATTATTCATTAGTGCTTTTACTAATTCACCTTCTTTGCTTGTATCAATAAAAATTTCACCTATTTTTCCATCCCCGTACTCTCCAGTATGTAAATATACTTTATGATTTCCTATCGAAGCTTTTTGAATATAACCTTTTCTTCGATCCGGCATACTAAATCTTTTACCTAAATTTTCTTTTACATTTCCCAAAAAATTATCGTTTAATGTTGATTTTTGATTTTTCAAATCATTTGAAATTATTTTTCTCTTTTCATCTTCTATAATATTAACCTTTTTATCATTTGATTTACTAAGATTTTTTGTTTTTCTTCTATCTAACTTCATATCTAGAATTTCAAATTTTCCATCTTCTTGTTTTTCTAAATTTTTAAGAGTATTTTCGCTAATATCGTCTATGTAATGACTTACTTTAATGCTGCAGTTATAATAAGTTTCTACTAAATATTTTGACATTGTTTTTCTTCTTTATAATATGAATCTTAACAAATAATGTATATACAAATTTTATTTTTAGTCTAATTTATTTTTTACAATTTAAAATTGAAATAAATATTTATTTTTATGTTGACACTATTCAAAGAAATATTCACCTGGTGGAATCGCCAGACTTTGGGAACTAGAATAGAAACATTTTTTTATGGAAAATATATTGGTAAAGATGAAAAAGGAAACAAATATTATCAAAGCAAATCAGGAAAAAGATGGGTTATTTATAGCGATGAAATAGAAGCTTCCAAAATACCTCAAGAATGGTATTCTTGGATGCATCATATAAGTAATAAAATAGAAAATTCACACATTTTAAAAAAATATAATTGGCAAAAAGAACATTTGCCAAATCAAACAGGAACTGAAAATTCATATCATCCAAAAAAAAACAAAAATGTACTTAAAAAAAAATATAATTCTTGGAAAAACTAAAATAGTATTTTTTGTTATTTTTATTTATCTATTCTTTAACTTTAGTGTTTATTCAGAGAAAATACAAATAAACGAAAAATTTGCAGAACTAAATATTTTGGATAAAGTAAGTTCAAAAACTTCAAATGTTCAAGTTAAAATAGGTGAAGAGTTTATTTTCCAAAATTTATTAATAAATGTACTAAAATGTCAAAACTCAAAGTTTGATGATGATCCAGAAGTCACAGCTTATATGCAAGTTACGGATTTGAAATCAAAAAGTAATGATACAGTATTTGTATTTAATGATTGGACTTTTGCATCTAGCCCCTCGATTAGACCTTTTGATCATCCAGTTTATGATATATGGCTTAAAAAATGCTATAGTTAAATAATTTTTTCGTTATCTAACCAGCTAACATTAAAATCAGATGAAATAAACTTTTTGTGATCAAGAAGTTTTTTATGCAAATCAATTGTAGTTTTAATTCCTTCAATTACAAATTCATCTAAAGATCTTTGCATTCTTTGTATTGCTTCTTGTCTATTTCTGCCATGACATATTAATTTACAAACCATGCTATCGTAATAAGGAGTTACTTTATAACCTTGATAAATTGATCCATCTACTCTGGTTCTAAATCCTGAAGGTTGATGGCACATTCCTATTGTACCTGGTGAAGGTTGAAAGTTTTTACTTGCATCCTCAGCATTTATTCTACATTCTATCGCATGACCTCTTGGTTTTATATCTTCTTGTTTTAAAGCAGTTTCGCCTGTGTGTGCTATCCAAATTTGTTCCTTTATGATATCTATACCAGTAACCATTTCTGTAACTGGATGTTCTACCTGAACTCTAGTATTCATTTCTAAAAAGTAGAATTTATTATCCTCATAAATAAATTCAACAGTACCGGCACCCTCGTAACCTATTTGACTTACCATTTTGACTGTTTTTTCAAACAATTCATTCCTCAATTCATTAGTCAATATAGGGCTTGGAGTTTCTTCAATTAATTTTTGATGTCTTCTTTGAACCGAACAATCTCTTTCATATAAATGAACAGTTCTATTTTTTCCTGATAAAATTTGAACTTCTATATGTCTAGGGTTTTGAAAAAACTTCTCAATATAAACTTCATCATTTCCAAAGAATTTTTTTGCCTCTAATTTTGCTGTTAAAAATAAATTTTCAAATTCTTCTTCTTTATTCACTATTTTCATTCCTTTACCTCCTCCTCCTCCTGCAGCTTTAATAAGCACTGGAAAACCTATATTTTGAATAATTTTTTTTGCTTCGTTTATATCTGAAACACCACCTTCAGAACCTTCTATAACTGGCAAACCATATTTTTTAGCAATTATTTTTGCTTGAATTTTGTCACCCATCATTTTTATTAATTTTGATGATGGTCCAATAAACTTAATTTTATAATCTTCCAATATTTTTGCAAATTCTGCATTTTCAGATAAAAATCCATATCCAGGATGAACTGCATCAGCATTAGTTAATTCAATAGCAGACATTATTGCTGGAATATTTAAATAACTATTAGTTGGTTGGTGTGTTCCAACACAAACACTTTCATCTGCCAATCTTACATGCATACTGTTTTTATCGACATCAGAATGAATAGCTACAGTCGGTATTCCCCATTCTTTGCAAGCCCTAATTACTCTAACTGCAATTTCTCCCCGGTTAGCTATAAGAATTTTTTTGAACATTACTCAAGAATTATAAGTTTTTGGCCAAACTCTACTGGTTGACCATCTTCAACTGAGATTTCTTTAACAATTCCGTCTGTAGTCGAAGGAACATGATTCATAGTTTTCATCGCTTCGACAATCATTATCGTATCTCCCTTTTTGATTTTTTTTCCTATTTCTATGAATTGTTTTCCTCCTGGCTCAGGCGCCAGGTAAGCTGTTCCAACTATTGGACTTTTTATAACAGTTCCAGATACTTCAATTTCTTCTTCGATTGACTCATTTTTTGAATCTAACTCAATACCTTTTAATGATTTTTTTAGGTCTTCTAGAGCTTGGATCAGTCTTAATATTATTTTTTTATCAATTTCCATTTTGCAATAACTTTTGCATTGAATTTATGGCCAAAATATATCCATCTACACCAAGCCCAAAAATACCGCCAGTTGCAATATCGCTTATTAGTGACTTATGCCTAAAATCTTCTCTTTTATAAATGTTTGATATATGAAGTTCTATAATAGGTTTTTTAAAAATACTTAAAGAGTCTCTAATAGCTACTGAAGTATGGGTGTATCCACCGGCATTAATAATTATTCCATCATAATTATTTCTAGCTTCTTGTATTATATTTACAATTTCACCTTCAACATTGGATTGTTTAATTTCTATGTTTATTTTTAATTCTTTAGCTCTATTTAAACAAATTTCTTCTAAAAATTTATAATCTTTTTTTCCATATTGTGATTGTTCTCTTTCTCCTAATAGATTAAGATTTGGACCATTGATAATTAGTATTTTGCTCACAAAAACCTTATATTATATGAGAAAAAAAAATAAAATAAAAATTATAGTCAACGGCAAACAAATGACTGTAAATTTAAAATATTCATTAAAAAATTTAATCGATAAGTTAAATTTATCAATTAAAAAGGTGGCTATTGAGCTAAATAGAGAAATTGTAAACAAGAAAAGAATAAGTAAAATTATTTTGAAATCTGGAGACAAAATTGAAATTGTTAATTTTATTGGCGGAGGTTAATGAGTAAAAAAGATAAATTTATAGTGGGTAAAAAAAAATTTTTATCTAGATTAATAGTTGGAACTGGCAAATATAAAAATATGCAAGAATGCGCAAAAGCAATAAAAATATCTGGTGCCGATATAGTTACTGTTGCAGTAAGAAGAGTAAATATCTCTGATAATTCAAAGCCATTATTAATGGATTATATAGATCCAAAAAAAATTACTTATTTACCAAATACAGCTGGTTGTTTTACTTCTGATGAAGCCCTAAGAACTTTAAGACTTGCTAGAGAAATTGGAGGATGGAAACTGGTCAAACTTGAAGTTTTAGGAGATAAAAAAAATTTATTTCCAGATATGATTGAAACTTTAAAATCTACAGAGATTTTAACTAAAGAAGGATTTAATGTAATGGTGTACTGTAATGATGATCCTCTTATGGCTAAGAGATTGGAAAATTCAGGAGCTTGTGCAATAATGCCTTTAGCTGCTCCTATTGGTTCTGGGTTGGGTATTCAAAATAAAATAAATTTAAGAATAATTAGATCTCAAACGAAATTGCCATTGATTGTTGATGCGGGAATAGGGCAAGCATCAGATGCTGTAATTGCTATGGAACTAGGTTGTGATGGAGTTCTAATAAATACTGCAATCGCAAAAGCACAAAAACCTTTTGAAATGGCCGAGGCTATGAAATTAGCTGTAATTTCTGGAAGAAAATCTTTTCTTTCAGGGAGAATAATGCCTAACTTGCTGGGATCTGCCTCAACAAGCAATAAAGGATTAATCTAGTTTTTTTTATAAAATTTTTTTTTATATTTTTTTTTTCTGAATATTTTCTTTTTTAAATTTTGATCTACTTTCTGGTTATTATTTTCAATTATAATTTTTTTCAAAGTTTCTAAACTTTCAAACTTCTCTATAACTTTTTTAGATTTTGATTTATACTCAATTAAGTATTCATTTAAACTTAAATTGTCATTGGAATTGATGTTAATTTTCACCTTATTTGTTTTTTCAAAATAATTTACATCTTCTTTAAAGTTTTCATTAATATAATTAAAAATTTTATTATTTATTTGTAAATCAATTATCTTTGCATTATTTTCTATTGTTTTAATTTCAATCATTTTTAATATTTTTAATGCAAATGATTCATTGGTTAATTTAATCGACCATTTAACGTTACTTTCTCTTAATCTTTGTCTAGACATCTCAAGGAGACCAAAATTACTTATTCTACCAATCTGGATTCTTGCTCTATCATTTCTACATCTTTCTTTAAATTTTCTTTCGATTTGTTTTCGATTTCCATAATTTAACATATCTATAAAATCTATTATTATTAAACCAGATAGATCTCTAATTTTTATCTGCCTTGCAATTTCATCGGCTGCCTCTAGATTTGTATCCAAGGCTGTACTTTCAACATTTTTTTGTTTTATAGATTTTCCAGAATTTACGTCTATTGAAACTAAGGCTTCAGTTGGATTTATGACTAAATAACCTCCAGAATTTAGTTTTACTTCAGACTTAAAAATTTCATAAAGTTTTTTTTCAATATTTTCTTTGAAAAATAATGGTATTTTTTCTCTATATTTTTTTACTTTCTTTAGTTGTTTAGGCATCATTAATTTCATATAATTTTTTGCTTTTTGATAACCTTCATTCCCCTCAACAATTATATTTTGTGTTTCATCATCATACATATCTCTTATACTTCTTTTTATAATATCGCTTTCTTGATGTATTAGCGTAGGAGCAATTGAACTCATTGCATTTTCTTTTATTGAATTCCAAATTGAAATTAAATTTTTTAAATCATTATTTATTTCATTTTTAGTTTTGTTTAATCCAGCAGTTCTTACGATGATCCCCATTTCTTTTGGAATTTCTATTTCATTCAATATTAATCTTATTTTTTTTCTTTCACCCGGATTAAAAATTTTTCTTGATATACCGCCTCCTTTTGCAGTGTTAGGCATTAGTACAATATATTTTCCAGCTATTGAAATGAAAGTGCTTAATGCAGCTCCTTTAAAACCTCTTTCGTCTTTTAGTACTTGTACTAAAATTACTTGATTTGGTTTAATAACTTCTTGAATTTTATATCTTTTTGTTGGAAACTTTTTCTTTTCTTGTTCCTCATTTTCATTTTTGTCTACCGGATCATTAATCTTGATGTTATTTTCTCCTTCCAGAATTTTATTTTCTATATTTTCACCTTCTTTTGAAAGCTCCTCTCTTACTTTTTCTTCTTCTTTCTTAATTTTTTCTAAATCACTTTGAGGAATTTGATAGTAATCAGATTGGATATCATTAAATGATAAAAATCCATGTCTCTCTCTACCAAAGTCAACAAATGCAGCTTGTAAGGAAGGTTCTATTCTGCTTACTTTTCCTAAATAAATATTATTTTTAATTAGAGTATTGTTGATACTTTCATATTCATAATCTTCAATATGTTTATCTTTCTTAAGAACAACTCTAACTTCATTAGGATGCGATGCATCAATGTATAAATTTTTTGACATAATTTTTGATATATTTTCATAGTTTTTTTAAATTCGGTGCCACAACAATAACAAATTCATTAAATAAATAATACTAAAATGATCTCATTAATAAAAAAAATATTTGTTTTTTTTTCATTAATATTTCTACTATTTATAATTTCAGTTATTTCAATATTATGGATTTATTCAAATAAATTACCAGATTATAAATATCTGAAAAGCTACAAACCACCAGTCTCAAGCAAACTTTACTCAGGTAATGGAGTTCTGGTAAGTGATTTTTCTACTGAAAAAAGAATTTTTGTTCCTTATGAGTCGATTCCAAGCATAGTGATCAACTCTTTTTTGTCGGCAGAAGATAAGAATTTTTTTAAGCATCCAGGCGTAGATGCAAAAGGAGTAATAAGAGCTTTTAAAAACAATGTTTTTAATTTGATGAATTCAAAAAGACTTGAAGGTGCATCAACAATAACCCAGCAAGTAGCAAAGAATTTCTTATTAAATAATGAAGTTAGTATCGATAGAAAAATTAAAGAAGCTATACTCGCTTTTAGAATCGAAAGAGCTTTATCAAAAAAAAGAATATTAGAACTGTATTTAAATCAGATTTATTTAGGCGAAGGAAGCTATGGAATAGCATCTGCTAGCCTTAGATATTTTGATAAATCAATTAACGATTTAGAGTACTCTGAAGCTGCACTTTTAGCAGCCCTACCCAAAGCTCCCAGTAAATACAATCCATATAAAAATAAAAAGCTTGCCAAGTTTAGAAGAAACTTGGTTATAAATAATCTTTTAGATAATTCTTATATAAATAAAGATTATTACAATAAGATAATTAATTCTGAAATAAAATTAAGAAAAAGAAAAAGAATATATATTGAAGATTCAAGATATTTTGTTGAGGAAGTAAGAAAAAAAGTAATTAATAATTATGGATTTGATAAAGTTTACAAGCAAGGTTTTAATATTAAAACACCAATAAATTTAAATTTACAAAATATAGCAACTAAAGCTCTTAGAGAAGGTTTGGAAAGTTATGATAAAAGAAGAGGGTGGAGAGGACCACTTTTAAATAAAAAAATAAATGACAAATGGGCAGAAGGGTTAGAAAAATTTAATGTAGAAAAATCAATAGGATGGGAAATAGCAATTGTAAAAAAAATTGATAAATTTGAGGCAGTAATTCAAACAAAAGAAAATAAAGTTGGTATAATTGGTCATGAAAATATTAATTGGACTAGAAAAAATTTAAATCAAATATTTAAAATTGGAGACATAATATATGTAAAAAAAATAAATGAAGGCAATTATAGCTTGAAACAAATTCCCCTAGCTAATGGAGGAATAGTTGCAATGGATCCTTATAGCGGAAGAGTATTGGCAATGTCAGGAGGATTTAGTTTTAAAAAAAGTGAATTTAATAGAACTACTCAAGCTTTAAGACAACCTGGTTCTGCATTTAAACCTTTCATATACGCATTAGCTTTAGAAAATAATTTTACTCCTTCAACTTTAATTTTAGATGCACCAATAGTTCTAGATCAGGGAATTGATTTAAAAATGTGGAAACCAGAAAATTACGGTAAAAAATTTTATGGACCTTCGACTCTAAGAACTGGTGTAGAAAAATCTAGAAATTTAATGACAGTAAGAGTGGCTCAAGAACTTGGTATTGATAAAATAATTAAATTTTCTAAAAAACTAAAGATTTATGAAAATCCCAAAGAACTTATGTCAATTTCTCTTGGTTCTGAGGAGACAACATTATTAAAAATAACCACGGCATATTGTTCTTTCGTTAATGGAGGCAAATTAGTTGATCCCATTTTAATTGATAGAATTCAAGACAGTGAAGGAAAAACGATATTCAAAAATGAAAAACGAGTTTGTGATAATTGTGATCAAATTTCATTTAATGGAAATAAGGTGCCAAAAATAAAAAATGATTATAAAGCAATTTTCTCTCCACAAACCGCATATCAAATGACTTCAATTTTAGAAGGAGTTATAAAAAGAGGTACAGGAAGAGGACTTAAAGAGCTGAATTTACAAATTGCTGGTAAAACTGGCACAACCAATAAAAATACTGATGCATGGTTTGTGGGATTTACTTCAAATTTAGTTGTTGGAGTTTATGTAGGTCACGACAATCCAAAAAGCTTAGGTAAAATAGAAACTGGATCAAGAGCAGCAATGCCAATATTTAAAGAATTTGTAAAAAAAGCTGTAAATAACTATGAAGCTAGACCATTTAAAGTTGCTAAAGGAATTAAAATGATGGTTGTTGATTCAATAACAGGAAAAAAAGCAGATTTTGGATCAAAAAAGACAATAATTGAATCCTTCAAAGAGGAAAAAATTGAAAATATAGAAAATATTGGTATTGATAATCTTAACTATAAAATACTAAAAAATAATTTTTTAACATTTTATTAATGGAATCAGAAATAGAAAACTATAAATCGGAAATAAAAATTGTTAATTTAAGAATTAAGGAGTTTCTTTGAAAAACACGATATTGAAAAAAAACTCGTTGATTTGGATAAATTAATCCAAGAAAAAAATTTTTGGAACAATAGAAACGAAGCAGAGAAAATATTAAAAAAGAAAAAAAATTACGATTTTTTAGTCAATTCATATAATTATTTTGAAAAAGAAAATAAAGATTTACATGATATTTATCTTTTAGCAAAAGATGAAAATGATAATCAAATTTTAAAAGAAACATTAGATAAATTTAAAAATTTAAAAAATGAAGTTAAAAAATTGGAAATTAAATGTTTTTTATCAAATGAAAATGATACATTGAATGCTTATTTAGAGTTTCATGCAGGAGCAGGCGGTACCGAAAGTCAAGATTGGGCAGCAATGCTAAGAAGAATGTATATGAAATGGGCATCAAACAAAGGCTATATTGCAGAAATAATGAGCGAACACAGAGGAGATGAGGCTGGGATTAAATCTTCTGTAATAAAAATATCTGGAGACTACATATATGGATTTTTAAAGTCAGAGTCCGGAATTCATAGACTTGTAAGAATTTCACCTTTTGACTCAAGTTCTAGAAGACACACAAGTTTTGCAAGTGTATGGATTTATCCAGTTATAGATGAGAATATTGATATAGAAATAATAGAAAAAGATTTGAGAATTGACACTTATAGATCCAGCGGTGCAGGCGGACAACATGTAAATACTACTGATAGTGCAGTACGAATAACACATACGCCAACTAAAATTGTGGTACAGTGTCAAAATGAAAGATCTCAACACAAAAACAAAGAAACCTGCATGAATATGCTTAAAGCTAGATTGTATGAATTTGAGTTACAAAAGAAAGAAAAAGAAAATTCAAAAATAGAAAATAGTAAATCAGATATAGGCTGGGGTCATCAAATTAGATCTTATGTTTTGCACCCTTATAGAATGATTAAAGACAATAGAACTAACTATGAAAATTCAAATCCTGATAAAGTTTTAAATGGAGATATAGATAGTTTTTTAGAAAATTCACTTTACAAAATTAATGCGTAAATATTTAATTTATTCATTAATAGCAACTACAGCGGTAATAATAATTTTTATAATTTACTTTAGTGTTTATGGAATAAAAACAGAAAGATTCAATAACTTAATTTTAGAAAAAATAAAAACATTTGATACAAAATTAACATTAGATATTGATGATGTTTTTTTGAAAATAGATATAAAAAAAAAATCATTAAATATAAATACGGAAAATGCAAAACTTGCATATAATAAAGAATTTATTAATCTTAAAAAAATAGATTTAAATTTAGATATTTTAAAGTTTATAAAAAAAGATAATTCAATAAAAACAATCAAAATTTCAACTAAAAAAAATAAAATAAATAAAATTACAAATTTTTTAAACTCATATAAATTTAGCTTACCAAGACTGATAATTTATAATCAAATTGAAGATGGTTTTGTAGAGGCAGACATTGAAATAAATAATTTTGAAAATAAAAAAACAAATTTGGAATACAATATAAATGGAAAAATAAGCGAAGGAAAATTAAATGTGTTAAACAATGTAAAAATCAAAGATATTAATTTTATATTTAATATTGAGGATAAAAAATATTCCATAAAAAAAGCTAATTTTAATTATGAAGAAATAGACTTTTATTCAGAAGAAATATTAATCAATAAGACAGAAAAGAACTATGAAATTAGTGGTAATTTAGAAAATAAAGAAGGGTTGGTAGACCCAAATTTATTAAAAAAAATATTTAACAATAAATTAGATTTATTAAGCAATAAAAAAATACTAGTATCAACCAATAATAAATTTAAATTTAAAATAAATTCAAAAAATAAAATAAAAGATTTAAATTTAAATTTAAAAATAAATTTTAAAGAAGTTTTTACTAATCAAAAAATTCAAGATTTAATTTCTTTACAAAATGGAACTATAATCGCGAGTTATAAACAAAATAATTTAAACGTTGATATTGATTGTGGATATACTTTTTTAAAAGCTAATTATAAAAACAACAAAAAAGACAAAATAAACATTAAAATTATTAAGAAAAATAATGAAGATTTTAAAATAGAAGCATTAATTAAAAATGAAAATAATTCTATCAGTTCAAATGAATTATTTAAGTATATTAAATTAAAAAATAAAATAATAGATGAACAAAATTTAATTATCGGATCTAAAAATAAAATTACGTTCAGTATTAATGATAAAAATAAAATTAAAAACTTAGAAGTAAAATCAAATTTGAATTTAGAAAAAATTTTGATTAATTATAAATCTTCTAGATTAAATAAAATTTTTCCAAATTATGAAAATTCTTTTAATATTAGAGATGCTTTAATAAATATTGATTTTTCAAAAAATAAAACAAAAATTTCTAGCAGAGGTAATTATTCTTTTAA
>CACHJL010000026.1 GCA_902580135.1 uncultured Pelagibacteraceae bacterium
CGATAATACAAAAATGATTAAAAAGAATTTTTTATATTTATGGTACTGATTTAAAAAAAAACTTTTAGAAAATTCTAAATTTTTTTTATTATAAAAAAAATATTTATTTGAAATATAATTTGCAAATAATATTGCTAAAAAAATATATATTGAGTTAGTTAAAACTTTATCAATATACGATGAGTTATTTATAAAAAGTGGGTTGAGTACATCTTCTTGTAAACCAGAGTCATACATATCACCATCTAAAAATATTAAGGTACAGATATATTTAAACCAAAAACCTAAAAAAATATAAAATGATAGAAAAATATTAAAAAAGGAATTCGATCTACTAGTCGAGTAATAACACAGAAATATTAAAACTATATTGTAAGTTATAAATAATAACTTAGATCCATTATAATAATTAACACTTGCAATAGAAATAATAATACATGAGATAAATAAAAATAATCGACTTAAATCGTAAAATTTAACCATATTATTTTGAATACATTAAAAAAAGAGAATTTACAAAGATATCAAACAAAAATTAAAACTTAATATTTTTTGAAAGTAAAACATCTAACATTTTACTTAAATATTTTTCATATTTTTTCCATTGTTCTGAACTTCTTTTATAAATTTTACTTCTTACTTGCAAGAAAGATGCAGTTTCAACTGGTCTCTCATTTTTATGGAAATCATAAAGTTGATTTTCCCATTTAAGGTTCAGATTATTAAACAATTTTTTAACTTCTTCTTCAAAGTTTTCTACTAAATTTTCATAATTAACGTTAATTATTTTTTCTGAATATTTTTCGTTCCAAAACTTAATTATATCTCTATATAGTAAATAATATTCTGCGATATATTCTTGATTTAAAGTAAATGCCATTCCAGTACTATTAAAATTTGATTTATAATTAGACCAACAAATTGCCATAGGATTTCTTTCTATATGAATTATTTTAGACTCTGGAAATGCGTTTAATATAAATCCAATTCTTTTAAAATTTCCAGGTAATTTATCCGTAATGTATTTTTTTTTTGAAATTAAAGATAATTTTTTTAAATACTCTTTTCTTATATTTTGCACTATATTTTCAAAATCATTAGATTTCTGCCATCCAGAATTTTCAACTGATATAGGCAATAAATCCAATTCTCCTGCACCATGAACTTTGGTATGATTTGAAACAATCTGCTCTACTAAACTTGTTCCTGATCTCGGCATACCAATAATAAAAATTGGTTTAACTTCATTTTCTTTTATATTATTCAAATTTAATAATTTTTTATTTGAAAAAAATTCTTTTATTTTTTTAAATTCTTTTTTTTCTTTTTTAAAAGAATAATCTATTTTGTTCAATTTTAATTTATTTGCATAATTCAAATTTTTGAAAGCTAAATCATTATTTTGAAGATCAAAATATGCTTTACTTAAAGAATAATAAAAAACTTCTTTTTGATCATCATTTAAATCTTCTTTTTGTACAATTTCTTTAAGATTTTTAAATACTTTGTCTTCGTCATTGATTTTACAAGACTGAACATAATTTTTATAAGGTTCTGCAAAAAACTTATCTATTTCTATTGATTTAATGAAAAATTTTTTTGCTTCATCAAATTTACCTAAAATTGAGTATATTGTGCCTATATTATTATAAGCTACTGAAAAATTTGGATTTAATTTAATAACTTTTTTATAATTTTTATTTGCTTCTTCATAATGCTTTAAGGATTTTAATAAATTAGCTAAATTATAGTATGCCTCTAGATTATCATTCTTGTTTTTTATAGCATTTTTATAATTTAATAATGCATTATCGAATTCTCCAATTTTCTTTTGAACATTGGCTAAATTATTATAAGCCTCAGAAAAATTTTTATTTAATAATATTGATTTTTTATAAGCACTAATTGCATCATAATTTTTATTTTGAAGTTTAAAAATATTACCAAGAAAATAATTAATTTGATCAGAATTATTATTAATTAAAATATTTTTTAAAAACTGTTCTGCTTTTAAAAAATTTTTTGTATTTATGAAACAAATAACAATTATTTTAACAATATCAGGATGACCTCCGAAAGAATTTAGTATTTTTGTTGGGATTTTGGAGATTTTATTGAATTTTTTTTCATTAAATAAGTTTATTATTTTTTGCCTATTAACTATCAAATTTGAAGTACTCATTAATTTACTTTTTAAGCTTTAAAGCCATTTATATTTTTTTTTATATCCATTCAATATAAATTTGTAGTGTTTATATTTATCATAGTCGTATTTTTTAACTTTTTCTCTTAATTGCACATTGCTTGTTGTTTTAATCAGTAAATTTTCTTTACTATTAAAATTTAAAAATTTTTCATCCCAATTTAAATTACAAAAGTTAAATATATCTTTTCCTATTTTAAAATTATCATTAGTTAAGTTTTCTAATTTAATATCCATTATTTTATCTGGATATTTTTTTTTAAAATAACTTGTTACTTTTAAATAATTATCTATATAATTTATTATATCGTCTAAATTGTGTACCCAAGACAAACTTGGTAATAAAGATTGAAAAATTGCTACTACAGCATCATCTAAATTCCTAAAACAGTGAAGAAATTTAGCATTTGGAAATAACTTTAAAATAATTTCTATATTAAAAAAGTTCACTAATGTTTTATCAATAAATCTTATATTTTCACTAAATTTGGATAAATTGTTAAATGCTTTTAACACATAAGTTTCTAATTTTAGATAATCTATAAATATCTCAAAATTTCTTTTATCAAAATTATTTGCAAATATTTTAGATGATAGTTGATTAATAATTGCCATATTTATTACTGAGTTTTCACCTAATCCTTTTACCTGATCACTATTGGACAAAATAGTTTCTACCAAGGTTGATCCCGACCTTGGAAGACCCACTATAAAAATTGGAAAATGATTTTTAAATTTTAAATTTTTTTTTAAATTTGAAAATATTATTTTTTTATATTTTTTTGAAATAATTTCTTGGTAATAAAAATTTGATTGTAAATTATATTCTTTTTTTGAATTAAAAATATCTATATGACTTTTTTTTAAATAACCTATCTCAGATTTATATTCACCTTTTTTCTTGTAAATTTTTGATAAGAGAAAGTTAGCTAATGATTTTTCATGCAAACTTATTTTTCTATTTTTTAAAATTTTATTAAAATTATCTTGATATTCCTCTTTCAAATAATGAGAATTTAAGAGATAAATTCTATAATATGACTCAATAAAATCAGGTTCTACATTTATTAATTTTTGATAAATGTCCCTTGCAGTTTCTAGTTTCCCATAGGATTGTTCAAGAAAACCTAGATTAATCAAAATCTCTTTAGAATTTGGATTAATTTTCAAAGATTTTTCATAATGAAATTTACTTTTTTTATAATTTTGTAATTCAAAGTAAATTCCACCTAAGAAAAAATTTATTAATAATGGATTTTCATCTTTTTTAAGCAAATTTAAAAATATTTTTTCAGCTTCTTGATATTTTTTTTCTTTTATTAATTTCTTGCCAGTATCTATGTTCATAATATAATATTGGTATTACTACATAATTTAAGAATATTAAATTTATACTTATGAAAAAAAATTTCGAATTTCCAAATAAAATACCTGTTTTTCCCTTATCAAACTTTATTATTTTTCCAGAAACTACTGTTCCCTTAAATATATTTGAGCCAAGATATATTCAAATGATTGACGATTGCATGAAAGGTAATAGGCTAATTGGAATTATTCAACCAAAAAAAACTGGTGATTTAAAAAAACCTGATTTGTATAATGTTGGTTGTGTAGGGAAAATTAAAAGTTTTAATGAAACTGAGGATGGTAGATACCTTATAGTTCTTGAGGGAATAAGTAGATATATAATAAAGGAAGAATTGACAAATAATAAACTTTACAGGGAATGTGAAGTTAGTTTTGATTATTATAAAAGTGACTTTGAAAAAAATAAGCAAATTCATACTAAATTTTCTGACTTAAAGTTAATATTTACAGATCTAAAAAATATTTTTAGAAAACAAGGATATTTAATCAATTGGAAAGACATTGAAAAACAAACTATTGGTCAAACAATCAATACAATTTCTATGATCTCTCCTTTTTCTTTGGAAGAAAAGCAAATATTACTAGAAACAAAGACTTTGCCAGAACGAAAGAAAAAGCTAGAAGAAATATTAAAAACTTATACTAGTGTTAGTTTGATAAACAATACACTTCAATAATTAGTATTTATTCCTTTATCTGCAAAAGTAGCTAGGTATTCTTTAAACAATTTATTTTTATTTAATATTTTAAATAAATTTTTAGAAACTTTTGAATTTAATTTATTGTCTAAAATAAAAAAATTATTAATTAGATTAATTCCTGTAGCAAAAATGTAATTAAAGTGTCGAGTTTTATTTTTAAATTCAACAAGTAAAGACTCATTTATTTCTAAACCATATTTTATTTTATCATCAATTAACTTACATAATATTATAATATCTCTTAAAGTCATATTAAATCCTTGTCCAGCTAAAGGGTGTATTTTATGAGTAATATCTCCAAAAAAAATTATATTTTTATAAAAAAAATTCCTTGAAAAAGAAAATTTTAAATCAAATTTCTCTAGTTCATCTAACTTTTTTATTTTATAAAATTTGTTAAATTCAAAAATTTTACTTTTGATTTCATCATTTTTAAAACAATATTTTTTTTCAACTGAATAAACGATTGAAGTCTTAGTTTGAGATAAGGGTAAAAATGCAATAGGTCCAAATTTTGTAAAAATTTGGATTGCTGTGTTATTTTTTATTTTATGATGACTTAAAATTCCAGTAAATGCAGAACTATTATAATCTTTTTGTATTTTTTTATTAAAATGTTTTTTTGTAAGTATATTATTGTTTTCTGAGTTTATAATAAAGGAGTAGTTATTTTTAATTTCTAAATTTTCTATTTCTTTATTTTTTACTTTCTTAAATTTAATTTTATTTGATTTATTACATTTTTCTTTAGATAAATTAAATAAGTCAATATATTTAATTAAATAAAAATTTTTTTTGTTTTTAGTGTTAAAATCAAGAAATTCATTAGAATTATTTTTTTGATTATATATTTTTATGTTAGTTATTGGCCAACTATGCTCTAATAAATTTTTTAAGTTTGAAGCTAAATATTCAAAATTACTTTTTGAAATTCCAATTGTTCTATTTGTTTGTATTTTTAAGCTTTTTTTTTCAAATAATATGTCAACTTTAAAACCTTTTTGTATTAACTCTAAAGCAATTATAAAATTAGTTAAGTTATATCCTATCAAACAAACGTTCATAATATTATTTAATTTTAACAATAATAATAAAATGATACAAAGTGGCAAATTTGTTTTGTAATTTATATGTATGAATTTATTAATAAAATAGGTAGTTTCTGCATTAAAAGACTTGCTGAATTAATAGGCTTAATATTAATAACAATTTCTATAACTTTATTTATTTCACTTCTTAGCTATTCCCCTGAGGATCCAAATTTTATTTTTCCTGAAAACTTAATAGTTAAAAATCTTATGGGTTCAAAAGGAAGCTATATATCTGATTTATTTTTTCAAAGTTTTGGGTTAATTTCGATTTTAATTCCAATTACATATTTTTTTACTGGAATAAATATTCTTATAAATAAAACTTTTTTAATAATAGTCGATAATACATTTTTTATTATTATTTATATTTTTTTAGGATGTTTATTCTTCACGGCTTTTCACCAAAAATCTTTTTGGTTATTAATAAATGATAATAATGGTTTTTTGGGAAATTTATTTGAAAATAACTTTCTTTTGAAATTAGTTAATACAAATATTCAAATTTCTTATTATATATTAATAATTTCAATTTCTTTATTTTTTTTTAAAAGCATAAATTTTAAATTTTTTTTTATTTTTAATTTATTGAAAAAAATTCCTTATATTTTTTCAAAAAAATCAAAAACTGATAGTAGCTATGATCAAGTAAATTACGAAAAACCTATAGAAACAAATATAAGTGAAACAAGAATACAAGAAAATTTCTCATTTAAAAAAGAAGCTCAATCAAATATAAAAACAATTAAATTCAAATTACCTACTATAGAGTTTTTAAAAAAACCAACTAAAAAAGAAAGAGAAAATTCTTCTGATACAAAAATAAATGAAAATACTCTAGAAAAAATTCTTTTAGATTTTGGGGTTGAAGGTAAAATAAAAAAAATTAGTAATGGACCAGTTGTAACTTTAAATGAATTTGAACCAGCGCCAGGCGTTAAAGTTTCGAAAATTATAAATTTATCTGAAGATATTGCTAGAAATACTAGTTCGGAATCTGCAAGAATTGCTACAATACCGGGTAGTAGTTCAGTTGGAATTGAATTACCAAAATCGTACAGAGAAAATGTTTATTTAAGCGAAATAATATCTAACAATAATTTTTCTAAAAAAAATGTTAAATTGCCTATAGCTCTAGGAAAAAGTATTTCAGGTTTACCTATAACTGGAGATTTAAGCTCAATGCCTCACCTATTGATCGCTGGGACTACAGGTTCAGGAAAATCTGTATGCATAAATACAATTATTTTGTCGTTACTTTACAAACATCCTCCTGAAAAATGTAAATTTATTTTAATTGACCCAAAAATGTTAGAACTCTCAACTTATGAAGGAATACCTCACTTATTATGCCCTGTGATAACAGAAGCTAAAAGAGCTGCATCAGTATTAGGTTGGGTTGTTAAAGAAATGGAAAGTCGATACAGACTTATGACTAGAGAAGGTGTAAGAAATATTGACGGATATAACGATAAACATAAAGTTTCAATGCCCTATATTGTTGTAATAGTTGATGAAATGTCAGACTTAATGTTAGTAGCGGGAAAAGAGATTGAAAATTATATACAAAAACTATCCCAAATGGCAAGAGCTGCTGGAATCCATATTATTATGGCGACACAAAGACCAAGTGTCGATGTTATAACAGGAACCATAAAAGCAAATTTTCCTACTAGAATATCTTTTCAAGTTACATCAAAAATCGATAGTAGAACAATTCTTGGTGAACAAGGTGCTGAGCAGCTACTTGGTAAAGGTGATATGTTATACATGTCTTCAGCAAACAGAATTGTTCGAATACATGCACCTTTTGTTTCAGAAAATGAAATAGAAAAAATAAATAATTTTTTGAGAAATCAAGCTGAACCAGATTATGTAGATGAAATTTTAAACTACGCAGATGAAAAAGAAACAAATACTGGCTCTAAAGATTCTGAAAATATAGATGAATTGTATCATTCAGCGCTTGAAATAATCAAATCAGAAAGAAAAGCTTCCACTTCTTTTTTGCAAAGAAAATTACAGATTGGATATAATAGAGCAGCTAGAATAATTGACCAAATGGAAATGAATGGTGAAGTAAGTAAAGCAAATCATGTTGGTAAAAGAGAAGTTCTAAAATAATGAAAGTTTATATATTTTTATTTTTTTTTTTATTTAATAACTTTGCTAATGCATCAATAATATCAAAAATAATAAATAACTTTGATTCTATAGAAAGTATGAAATTCAACTTTGTTCAAAATATAAATGGAAAAATAGAAAAAGGCGAATGTATAGTATCTTATCCAAAAAAAATTTTTTGTAAGTATATTGGTTTTTATAATAAAATATTAGTTTCTAATGGAAAATCATTAGTTATTAATAGTGATAAAAATAACCAATACTATAGATATCCGTTAGATAAAACTCCTCTTGGTTTAATTTTAGATAAAAAGTTTATAATTTCAAAAATGTACCAATTTAAAAAAGACTCCAATTATCCTTTTTATTATGTTTTTGACTTAAATTATAAAAATAATTCAATAAAAGTTTTTTTTAATAAGAATGATTTAAATTTGATAGGTTGGGAAACAAAAGATGTGTACCAAAATGTAGTTCAAACATTTATTTCAGATATTAAAAAAAATATTTATGTAAATAATAAAATTTTTAATATTCAAAAATATATTAATTAATATTTAAATTCACTGTTTCCGATTTAAATATTTTCATTCCTCTTGCTTGATAATTTTTTAAAGCATATTTATGATCCAAAGAACATGTGTGCACCCAAACTTTTTCTATACCATTGATAAAAGAATTTTTAATAGCTTCTGTTAGAAGAAACCCTCCATATTTTTTTCCATAATACTCTTTTAAAATTCCAAAATATGCTATTTCACAACTTTTTTTTTCAAAATGAAAAATTTGTTCAAAATATCCAATTGGATCTTCTTTATCACGTAAAACATTTGTTTTTACTTTATTATCCTCAACATAGTCTATCCAATTTTTTTCATTCCAAGACAATCTGTCTACCCATCTATGATCTTTTCCAATTTGTTTATAAAAAAATTTATTTATATGAAAATCGGGAGGATCTATTAATTGTAAATAGCAATGTTCAGAAGGTTTTTTTGAATTATTGAGTTCTTTAATAGAGTTTATTTCTAAATAATTTCTATCAACTTTTATTATCACGAGACCATTTTGCCAATTTTTTCACCTCCAAATAAATGGAAATGCAAATGTGGGACTTCTTGGCCGCCGTTTTCACTAATATTAGATAATGCCCTGTATCCTTTTCCAGTATCAACTGAAATGCCAAGTTTTTTTGCAACGTAATTTATACCTTTTAATAGTCCTACCATCTCCTCAGAAGAAGCGTTCTGACTGAAGTCATCAAGATCAATATATTTTCCTTTAGGAATAACTAGTGCATGAATTTTTTTTTGTGGATTAATATCATGAAATGATAGCACATAATCATCTTCATAAATTTTATTGCAAGGAATCTCTCCTCTTAAAATTTTTGCAAATATATTATTATCATCATAACTCATAATTTAATTACCTATTTAATGGTCTTCCAGTTATATCTGTTGTAAAATATTGGTAAAACATAACTGAAATCGTATTGAAGTTATTTATAATTCTATTTAGATCTAAACTAAAGTTTGCATTATTACAATTTAACTCTTTATAATAATATACTTCTGTTAATCCTAAGTTTGGTTTGACTTCATCACTTATAATATTCATAAGATTTTTTTTTTTTTCTATTACAAAATTATATCTACATACATTTTGTGTTGCCCAAGTTAATATCATAAAAATAATAATACCAATAGTAATTTGCACTTTTAGTATAGAAAACATTTTACTTTTTTCTTTTATTTAACTCTTCCATTACTTCTTCAATTTTAACATCATTTGCTTCCAGATACATGATCAAATGATAAAAAACATCTGCAGCTTCATGCATAATGTTGGTATTTTCATCCACTGCTTCAATTAATTCATTTATTTCTTCTAAAACTTTTTCTTTACTAAAAGATTTGTCAGCTAAAAGTTTATTTGTATAAGATCCCTCAACAGGTTTATTTTTTCTATCTCTTGCAAGTTTAAATAGGCTTTCTAAAGTATTTAACATACTAAATTCTAACTGGTATTCCTTTTGAGTTCAAATATTCTTTAGCTTCTTTAACAGAATATTTTCCGTAGTGAAATATAGACGCTGCTAAAACAGCACTAGCATTTCCTAATTTAATTCCTTCTACTAAGTGATCTAGATTTCCTACTCCTCCCGAAGCTATTACTGGTATGTTAACCTTGGAAGATATTTTAGATGTTAAATCAATATCAAAACCAACTTGGGTACCATCTCTATCCATAGAAGTAACTAATAATTCTCCTGCCCCGCTATCTTCCATTTGTTTTGAAAATTCTATAGCATCAATTCCTGTATTATTTCTTCCACCATGAGTAAAAATTTCCCATTTATCTTCATTTTTTTTTGCATCTATTGCTACAACAATACATTGAGATCCAAATTTTTTAGAACTTTGAATAACAACCTTTGAATTTTGAACAGCTGCAGTATTTATTGAAACCTTATCAGCTCCACAATTTAATAATTTACTTATATCCTCAACATTTCTAACACCACCTCCAACTGTTAAAGGCACAAAACATTTTTTTGATGTTTCCTTCACTACATCATAAATTATATCTCTATTTTCATTTGAAGCAGTAATATCTAAAAAACAGATCTCATCTGCGCCGCCGTCGCTATAAATTTTTGCTTGTTCAACTGGGTCTCCAGCATCTTTAAGATCGACAAAATTTATGCCTTTTACGACACGGCCATTTTTAACATCTAAACAAGGAATTATTCTATTTTTAAGCATCTATTTCTTTTACTAGTTCTTCTAAATTTATATCGCCATCATAAATGGCTTTACCAACTATTATACCTTCAATATTTCTTAATTCCTTTCCTTTTTTAATATCATCAATTGATGAAACTCCTCCCGATATAATTACAGGACAATTAGAAGAGTCTGCAACTTTTGCTGTCTCTTCAAAATTAGGACTTTGCTTTGTACCGTCTCGATTAATATCAGTATAAATCAATCTACTAATACCGTAATCATTAACTTCTTTTAAATAATCTAATGTTAATTGATTAGAGTTTTCTTTCCAACCAGACACTGATAAATACCCATCTTTAGCATCCAATCCTAATGCAATTTTATTTGGAAATTTATGACATGCCCCATTTAAAAAATTTTTATCTTTAATAGCTGCACTTCCTAAAATAACTTTTTCAACACCTACATCTATATATTTTTGTATACTTTCAAAGTTTCTGACACCGCCACCAATTTCAACTTTTAAATCAAATTTACCAACTATTTCTTTAATAATACTTAAATTGATAGTCTCTCCAGTTAAAGCTCCATCCAAATCAACAATATGTAAATTTTTAAAACCATGATCTTTATACTTTCCAGCCTGTTCTACTGGGGACATTTCATATTCAGTTTTATTATCAAAGTCTCCTTTAACTAATCTCACACACTTTTTATCTTTGATATCAATAGCTGGAAATATTTTCATTTATTTTCCGCCAACAATCATTCCTTCAACTAACATTGTTGGTGAATTGGTAGCATAATTGAATTCTAAGTCATTTGCTAATGATATGTTTTTAAAAATATCATTTAAATTTCCAGCTATAGTTATTTCACTTACTGGATAGGAAAATTCGCCATTTTCGATCATTAGTCCTGATGCTCCAACTGAATAATCTCCTGTAATTAAATTTGAGCCTCTACCTATTGTTTCATTAACGTAGAGTATTCTTTTACTTGAACTAATTAATTCTTTAAAACTGATAGAACCATTTAAAAAGTACAAATTTGTAGATCCACTGGATCTTCCATTAGACTGTAATTTTATTTTTTTACCGTTGTATGTATCTATCAAAAAGTCTTTTAAATCACCATTTTTTACCAAATCTAATGGTTTAATTTTAACTCCTTCGCTATCAAAATATCTAGAGCCATTTGCTTTTTTGATATCTCCTTTATCCTGAATATTTATTTTATCATTAAATATTTTTTTATTTAATTTATCTTTCAAAAAAGTAGTGCCTCTAGCAATTGCGCTTGAGGAAATTGCACTTGAGAAAGCTGATAAAAAACTTTTTGCAATTCTTTTATCAAAGATAATATTTAATTTTTCACTCTTAATTTTTTTAGGGTTTAATTTTTGCAATGCTAATTCTGCGGCTTTAGCACCTAAATCTTTTGGTTTAAGAATATCATCATAAAAACGTTTACTACTATATTCATAATCTCTTTCCATACTGCCATTACTTTTTGATACCACCTCACAGTAAGCTGTAAATTGTGATGTTTTGTAACCATCGGAAAATCCATTTGAATTTGCCAAAACAAAATTTGATTTATTTTGACTAAATCCTGAACCATTTGTATTTACAATATCTTTTTTAGAAAAAGCTTCTTCTTCAGCCTCATTTATATAATCTATTTTTTGTTTATTTTCTAAAATAGTCTCATCATATAAATCTAAATTTTTATCACCATTAAAGTATAAGTCTTTATCTGCTAGAGAATTCAATTCATCCTCTGGTGTTATTTTTGTACTCTCAATACATCTATTTATCAAATTATCTAAATTTTTTTCATTTAGGTTTGATGAAGAAATTGATGATTTTTTTTTACCTATATATGTTGTTAATGTAATGCCTAAATTTTCTGATCTTGTTGATCCATCTAACTTTCTATTTCTTATATTTACATTTTCAGAAACAGAATTT
>CACHJL010000027.1 GCA_902580135.1 uncultured Pelagibacteraceae bacterium
TTAATGAAAGATAATGAAATTTATATAAATTCTCCCACTCAAAATAAAAAACAAAAAATTAAACTAAGTTCTAAAATTCTGTTAAATCCATTTTTTTTTGATGCAACATTAAATATTGAAAAAAAAGATGCTGATTTTTTAATAGATGATGTAATAAATATGATTTTAAATTCAAGAGATGAATATTTAGAAAATATAAATGGAAATTTAACTTTAGCTTTAAATAACTTAAAAAATTCAATAATTGATAATGGAGAAATTAATTTTTCTATAAGAGAAAATTCTGTTAAGCTAAAAAATTCTGTATTTGAGATTAAAGATATTGGTAAAATAACTTCAAATTTTAGATATTATTTAGATGAAGGAGATTTAATATTTTCGTCTGAAAATATTTTTGAAATTGTTAATAAAAAAGAATTTTCAAGAAAATTTCAATTAAGCTTAAAAAAAATAAAAAACATAAATAAAATATATTTTAATCTTGAAAAGAATATAGATAATAATGAAGTATTTATTTCAGATATATATTTAAATAAAATTGAAAATGAAAAAGCTGCTGAAGAGTATTATTTAATTAAAAACTTACAAACATTAAAAAATTTGGTTAGAGACGTTTTATCTTAATCAGGACCAATCATTTTGATTGGCTTAATAATTTTATCGTAATCATTTTCGTTTATTAAACCAGTTTTTATTACCTCATATTTTAATTTTGTATTGTTCTTAAGTGCGGTTTTTGCAATTTTTGCCGCATTATCGTATCCTATTATAGGAGCTAAAGCAGTTACTAACATTAAAGAATTATCTAGATGCTCCTTAATTTTTAATTTATTTGCTTTAATTCCTTTTACACAATAATGGCTAAAATTTTTTACACTATCTGCTAACAAATCAATTGACTGAAGTATATTATGAGCAATTAACGGTTTGAATACATTTAGTTCAAAATGTCCATGGGTACCCGCAACTGTTATTCCAGTATGATTTCCAATTACCTTTACACAAACCATTGTTACAGCTTCACATTGTGTGGGATTTACTTTACCGGGCATAATTGAAGATCCAGGTTCATTTTCTGGTAATATAAGTTCACCATACCCTGCTCTTGGCCCAGATCCAAGAAATCTAATATCATTTGAAATTTTCATTAAAGCTACCGCACAAGAATTTAATGATCCTGAAAGACTTACTATCGCATCGTGCGCAGCTAGTTCTGAAAATTTATTTGGAGCTGGCTTAAATGGTATTTTACAATATTTACTTATTTCTCTAACAATTTTTTTATCAAAATTTTTTTTTGTATTTAAACCAGTTCCGACAGCAGTTCCTCCTTGCGCTAAAAGCAGTATGTCTTTTATGCTAAATTTTATTCTTTCTATACTTTTTTTTAATTGCTCATAATATCCTGAAAACTCTTGCCCTAAAGTTAGAGGTGTTGCATCTTGTAGATGAGTTCTTCCAATTTTTACAATATTTTTAAATTCGGTTGTTTTTTTTTTTAATGCACTTTCTAATAATTTTAAGTTTGGCAACAATTTACCTATTGTTTCAGTAGCGACAGAAATATGCATTGCAGTTGGAAAAACATCATTTGTAGATTGAGACTTATTTACATGATCATTAGGATGAACAGGTTTTTTAGTTCCTTTTTTTCCTTTTAATATTTCAATAGCCCTATTTGCAATAACCTCATTTACATTCATATTAGTTTGGGTACCAGAGCCGGTTTGCCAAACTTTTAATGGAAAATGATTATTAAGTTTTCCAGAAATAACTTCATTGGATGCTTTTACAATTGCTTTACTAATTTTAGCAGATATCAAACCATCTTTTCCGTGAACTATAGCTGCAGATCTTTTTATAATTGCTATCGAGCGAATTATTGAACTGTCTACGAGAATTTTTCCAATATTAAAAAACTTATTTGATCTTTCTGTAGATGCTCCCCAGTATTTATCCGCATTAACATTGATGGCTCCTATGCTGTCATATTCTTTTCTTTTTTTCATTTGTTTGAATAATTAAAGTAAACTATTTATATACTAGTTTTAACAAATCTTACAGGAGTAAAATGACAAACTTTCAAAAAGTAAAAATATTTATGCAAACATTCAATCAAGAAGTAAAATTAAAACCATCATTTAGTACAGAAAAAATAAATGAATTAAGATATAATTTGATCAAAGAAGAACTTGAAGAATTAAAGCAGGCAATGGCAAATAAAGATTTATTAGAAGTGGCTGATGCTTTAACAGATATACTATATGTTACATATGGAGCAGGTCATGCTTTTGGAATTGACTTAGATAGTTGTTTTGAAGAGGTTCAAAATTCTAATATGAGTAAATTAGGAGAAGATGGAAAGCCTATTCGTAACGAAGCAGGAAAGGTTATGAAGGGACCCAACTATTATAAACCTGATTTATCAAAATTTATAAAATAGCTTTATATCCAATCTGGTTTTAAAATTTTAAGTTTTGCCTTTCCACATGTATAGATTTTTTCAAAGTCTAATATTTCTTTTTGAATTTTAATTAAAGCAAAAGGATTATTACTTTTTATAAGTAATTTTCCCACTTCATTATCTTCTAAAAATATTTTTTCACTACTTATATTTCCTTCAATAATTTTTATTGCAAAAAGTCTTTTGCTTAATTTGTTTTTTAGTTTTATCCTTGCGGTATTTTCTTGCCCAACGTAGCATCCTTTTTTGAAATCTATTCCATTCAACTCTTCAAAATTACATTCGATTCCAAATATTTTATTTTGTAGTTCAAAATTATCAATTTGAGAGACTCCAAGTTTGTGACTTAAATTATAGTAATCTTCAACACTTGCAGTTTTAAGTTTTAATTTTTTTAAGGATAAATATAACTTTTCCAAATTAATTATTAGTCTTGCTCCTAATTTTTTTAATCTTGGGTCTAAAAAAATTGGATCTTCACGATATTTAATTGTAAAACCTTCAATATCTTTAGAATTCTTAAAAGTTAAAAACTTTTCATAACTCATTCCCGCTACTACAAATTCATTACTAAGATTCAAAATTTCAACTCTTGATCTTAACTTGTATAAATTTAATTGTCTAAAAAGTGGATCAACGTTTTTTTTTTCACAATCTAAAAAATATCCAGTTTTGTGTTTTATTATTAAAAAATCAAATAAGTATTTTCCCTGAGGAGTAAGTAATGCCGCAAAGCAACTCATTTCATTTGTGACTTTTTCAATATCGTTTGTAATCAGATTTTGTATAAATTCTTTTACATCTTCTCCATTTAAATAAAGAAGACCTCTATTTTCAAATATGTAAACATCGTCTTTTTTCATAATTGATTGATCTCCATTAATAATATAATTACTTTTTTTATAAATGTTAGATCTAATAATTAAAAACGGTTCTTGTTACATTAATAAAGATCTTAAAAATCATGATATAGCAATTAGAGATGGAAAAATTGTGGAAATTGGTAAAATTGATAGTGAAGCAAAAGAAATATTTGATGCAAAGGGTTTAACTGTTTTACCAGGATGCATAGATACACAAACACATTTCAGAGAACCGGGATCAACAGATACAGAAGATCTTAACTCTGGAAGTAGAGCAGCAATTGCTGGAGGAATTACTGCTGTATTTGAAATGCCAAATACTAATCCACCAACATCAACTAAAAAAGAATTTCAAAGAAAATTGGATTTAGCTAAAAATAGAATGTATTGTAGTTACGCCTTCTATTTTGGTGCAACTGCAGATAATGCAAATGAATTAGCAGATTTAAAAAATTTAGAAGGTTGTTGTGGAATTAAACTTTTTGCAGGTTCTTCAACTGGCAACCTCTTAGTCGCAGATGAAAAAGATATTGAAATAGTATTCCAAAATAGTTCAAAAGTAGTAGCTGTTCACTCTGAAGATGAAGCAATCTTAAATATAAACAAAAAATTGATTAAAAATGGAGATGTTCATTCCCATCCAATTTGGAGAAGCGAGGAATGTGCAATTTCTTCAACAAGAAGAATAGTCCGAATTGCTGAACGTTATAACAAAAAAGCTCATATTCTCCATATAACAACAAAGCAAGAGATTGATTTTTTATCGCAGCATAAAGGTAATATTACTTTTGAGATCACCCCGCAGCATTTAACAATCTATGCACCAGATTGTTACGACAAACTTGGCACATATGCGCAGATGAACCCTCCTTTAAGAGATAAATCTCATTATGATAGATTGTGGTATGCAGTTAAAAATAATTTTAATGATACCATTGGTTCAGACCACGCTCCTCATTTAAAAGTAAACAAAGACAAAGATTACCCTAATTCACCATCAGGTATGCCTGGAGTGCAAACTTTAATGCCAGTTATGTTAAATCACATTAACGATGGAAAACTTACTCTTGAACAGTTGATAAATTTAGTATGCGAAAATCCAGTAAAAATATTTGGAATTAAAAATAAAGGTTTTATCAAAGAGAGTTTTGATGCTGATTTTACAATTGTAGATTTAAATAAAGTAATTGAGATTAAAAATGAAAAAATAGAAAGTAAATGTGGCTGGTCTCCATTTAATGGTTACAAACTTAAAGGTACACCAGTAGCAACTATAATAAATGGTGAGATTAAAATGAAAGATGGAGTAATTTTAGGAGAACCAACAGGAAAAGCAATTGAATTTATTTGATTATGTAAATGAAACTTTTAATTTTATTCGTTATGTGTTTTTTGACAGTTTTTCAAACTTCACAAGCTGGAGTATCTGATGCACAAAGACGAATAATTGATAATCAATTATTTTTACTTAAAGAAGGAATGGTTAGTGAAAAAGAAGTATTTAAAAAAGCAAAAAAATTTGATGATAAGGGTGTTTTTGGTATTGGTTCAGATGAAATGACTAGAGAAGAATATAAAGAATATCTTAGAGAAAAAAGCTTTGCTATTAAAGATTAAACACTTTTTCCAGAATAAATATTTACCAAAGTTATACCGGCAACAATTAAAAAAAGTCCCAATATTGATTGCCAGCTCAAAGTTTGTTTAAAAAAAATGTAACCTAATATCGCAATTGTGAAAATTCCTAATCCACTCCAGGTTGCATAAACTATTGCTATTGGAAGTTTATTTACAACAAAAGTTAATAAATAAAATGCCGTTAAGTAAAAAATTGCTAAAGCAGAAGTTGGTAATATCTTTGTAAAGTTTTTTGTGACAGGTAGCAACATTGTTCCACAAACTTCAAAAAGAACTGCTCCAACTAAAAAAAAATATGTTTTGATCATTATTATAAAATTTTATTATTAATTAAATTTTCCTTTATTTCATCAAGAATAGCCGGATCATCTATTGTTGCTGGCATATTATACTCTTCTTTATCTGCAATTTTTCTAACAGTTCCCCTTAAAATCTTTCCCGATCTGGTTTTTGGCAGTCTTTTTACTACAATTGCAGTTTTAAAAGCAGCAACTGGTCCAACTTTATTTCTGACCATTTCTATGCATTCTTTTGATATTGTTTCGTTATCTTTTGAAACACCAGCTTTAAGTGCAATTAATCCTATAGGTATTTGACCTTTTAATTTATCTTTAATTCCTATTACCGCACATTCCGCAACAGATTGATGTTCTGATAATACTTCCTCAATTGCTCCAGTAGACAATCTGTGACCAGCTGTATTAATTATATCGTCTGTTCTAGACATAATCCATACATAGCCATCTTCATCAATATGACCTGCATCATAAGTTTGATAATATCCTTTGTAGTTAGTCATATAATTTTCTTCATATCTTTTGTCTGCATTCCATAAGGTTGGAAAAGTTCCTGGAGGCAATGGAAGTTTAACAACTATATCTCCCATTTCATTTGGTTTAGCTAAACTTTGGTCAGGTTTTATAATTTTAACATTATATCCAGGTACAGCTTTACAGGCTGAGCCATATTTAGTTTTTTGCATTTCAATACCTGTACAATTAGCGCTTATTGCCCAGCTAGTTTCAGTTTGCCACCAATGATCAATTACAGGAACTTTTAATAAATTTTCTGCCCATTTAATTGTATCAGGATCAGCTCTTTCTCCTGCAAGAAACAAAGATTCAAATGAGCTAAGATCATATTTAGAGAAAAATTTGCCTTCGGGATCTTCTTTCTTGATTGCTCTAAAAGCAGTTGGAGCGGTGAAAAGTGATTTAACTTTATAATCAGATATAATTTTCCAAAACGTACCTGCATCTGGTGTACCTACTGGCTTTCCTTCAAACAAAACTGTGGTGCAACCTTTAAATAAAGGAGCGTAAACAATGTAAGAGTGACCAACGATCCATCCTATATCGCTTGCAGACCACCAAACATCATCCGTATCAATGTTGTATATATTTTTCATTGTCCATTTTAAAGCAACTATATGTCCTCCAATGTCTCGAACAATTCCTTTAGGTACACCTGTTGTTCCTGATGTATATAGAATGTAAGCCAATTCATTGGCGCCCATTTCGACACAGTCTTTATCAATAGCATTAACCAAAGATTCATCCCAACTGATTTCTAAAGGTTCATTAAGTTTTACCTCGTGTCCTTTTCTTTGATAAAGAATAACTTTTTCAACCTTATGTTTTGTAAGTTTTAACGCATTATCTACTAAGGGACGGTATTCAACTACTCTTCCAGGTTCAAATCCGCATGAAGCAGTAATTAAGATTTTAGCTTTACTATCATCTATTCTACTTGCTAGCTCATTTGATGCAAATCCACCAAAAACAACTGAATGAATTGCTCCAATTCTTCCACAAGCAAGCATAGCGACAACAGCCTCAGGTATCATAGGCATATAAATAATAACTCTGTCTCCCTTTGTAATTCCTTGTTTGTCTAAAGCGCCCGCAAATTTTGAAACTTTTTGTTTTAATTGATTAAATGTGAATTTGGCTTTGTTGCCTGTTATAGGGCTATCATATATTAATGCAGTTTTATCTCCACGACCTTGATCTATATGTGTATCCAATGCATTGTAACAAGTATTTGTAACCCCATCTTCAAACCATTTATAAAAAGGAGGGTTAGATTTGTTTAAAATTTTATTTGGCTTCTTAAACCAAAACACTTCTTCTGAAATATTTTTCCAAAATTCTTCAGGTTTTTTAAGAGAATCATCATAAATTTCTTTAAAATTATTTTTCATATTGATTTGTTTTGATTTGCCATTTTTTATTGATTTTAAGTAACAGGTTGTATTTAATTTTAAAATACAAGTAAAATCAATACTTTTTGAGTGCTAAAAAGCCTTCAATAATCTATTTTTATTTGTTATTAAGCCCCTAACTCTAGTTGAACCATTAGGTTCGGCTGTAGTTTAAATTTAAACTATAAAAACTAACTAATGAGGGAGTTTTTTATGAAGACAATGAAAATGTTAGCTTTAGCTTTAGTGCTTATTGGAGCAACTACGGCGGCTAATGCGGCAACAACCTTTTTAGCTACGGATGATTTCGTTGGTATTTCGTTCTGGTTAATTTCAATGGGTATGTTGGCAGCTACTGCGTTTTTCTTTATGGAGCAGGCAAATGTTTCTGCACAATGGAGAAAATCTGTAAACGTAGCTGGTTTAGTAACTGGTATTGCATTTATCCATTATATGTACATGAGAGCGGTTTGGGTTGAGACAGGAGATACTCCAACTGTTTACAGATACATTGACTGGTTAATTACAGTTCCTTTACAGCTAGTAGAATTTTACTTAATTCTTTCAGCAGTAAGAAAAGTTGACAGTGGAATATTCTGGAGAATCTTTATTGGTTCTTTAGTAATGTTAGTAGGTGGATATCTTGGAGAAGCTGGATTCATTAATGCTACACTTGGTTTTATTATCGGTATAGCTGGATGGGTTTATATTCTTTATGAAATCTTTTCAGGAGAAGCTGGAAAAGTTGCAGCTAAATCTGGAAACAAATCTCTAGTAACAGCATTCGGAGCCTTAAGAATGATCGTTACTGTAGGTTGGGCAATCTATCCATTAGGTTACATTTTTGGTTACCTAACAGGTGGAATTGACGCTAATTCACTTAACGTTATTTACAACTTAGCAGACTTTGTTAATAAAATCGCTTTTGGTTTAATTATCTGGTCTTGCGCTGTTGCTAACTCTTCAAAAAGAGCATAATTAAGAGTTAAATAATTAATAAATAGGGCAAGTTTAATTACTTGCCCTATTTTTTTTTGTGCATATATAAAATTCAAATGGTTAAAATCAAATATATAGAACATAACGGTAATCAACATGAGATCGAAGTTTCCAATGGACTTAGCGTTATGGAAGGCGCGGTCCAAAATGATATACCGGGAATTGATGCTGATTGTGGAGGAGGAATGGCTTGTGCAACTTGCCATGTTTATGTCAAAGAAGACTGGTTTAATAAATTACCTAAAAAAACAGAAGGAGAAGACGACATGTTAGACCAAGCTTATGAACCCAGATCAAGTAGTAGATTAAGTTGTCAGATAATAGTATCAGATGATTTAAATGGGTTGGTAGTTCATCTACCAGAAAAACAGGTTTAATGATTGATACGGATGTTTTAATTGTTGGAGCGGGACCCACAGGTTTATTTTGTGCACATCAATTGGGTATCATAGGATTAAAATGTGAAATAGTTGATAACTTAGATAAGTTAGGAGGGCAATGTATTGAGCTTTATCCTGATAAACCAATTTATGATATACCTGCAATTCCAGAATGTACCGGCCAAGAACTTACAAATAATTTAATTGAACAAATCAAACCATTTAATTTCAAATCTCACTTAAGCGATAGAGTTCAAGAAATAAAAAATGAAAATAATAGATGGATTGTAAAAACTTCGAAAGGTAAAGAATTTTTAACAACTAATATTATTATTGCTGGTGGCGTTGGTTCTTTTGAACCAAGAAAATTTCCAACAAAAAATTGTGAAAAATTTGAAGGAAAATCAGTATTATATTCAATAAAAGATAAGACTATTTTTAAAGATAAATCAGTAGTTATTTTTGGAGGAGGAGATAGCGCATTAGATTGGGCTATTGAGTTATCAAAAAATTCTAAAGTTACTTTGGTACACAGAAGAGATGAGTTTAGAGGCGCCCCATCAAGTGTTGAAAAAGTAAAAGAATTACAAAAAAAAAAACAATTAGATGTTTTAACAAAATTTTCTATCAAAGATGTAAAAGGCAATGGCTTACTAGAGAGTGTTGAAATAAAGGGAGATGATGGAGAAATAAAAACTATTAATACAGATTATGTGTTAGGATTTTTTGGTTTAATTATGCAATTAGGTCCTATTTTAGAATGGGGCTTAAACGTAGATAAAAAATTAATTCCTGTAAATACAGAAAATTTTGAGACTAATAAAAAAGGTATTTTTGCAATTGGTGATATATGTTTTTATCCGGGAAAACTTAAACTTATTTTGTCAGGATTCCACGAAGGCGCTTTAGCTGCTAGAGGATGTTTTAAATATTCTAGACCAAACGAAAAGTATAAACTTGAATTCACAACAACTTCTAAAGCAGTTAAAAATAGGTTAGGCGTTAAAGAGTGATAGAATTATTCTCGTCAGATACTCCTAATGGTTGGAAAATAAGCATCATGCTTGAAGAGATAAATTTCACATATAAAGTTATAGAATTGAATTTAGATAACGGTGATCAATTTAAACCTGAGTATAAGAAAATAAGTCCATTTAATAAAATCCCAGTTATTACCGATCATGAAAATAATAAATCAATTTTCGAATCTGGAGCAATACTAATGTATTTAGGTGAAAAGAGTGGAAAGTTTTACCCAGACGAAAATAAGTTAGATATAAACCAATGGCTTATGGCTCAAATGGGATTAATTGGTCCTATGATAGGACAACACCATCAGTTTCATTATTATAATGAAGGAAAGAGCCAATGGGGCGAAGAGAGATACTTTAAAATTACAAAAAGAATTTATGAAGATCTAGATTTTAGACTTGCTAAAAGTAAATATTTGGCAGGAGATCAATATTCTATTGCTGATATTGCAACATGGCCTTGGATGGCCAGACATAAAAGGCATGATATAGGTTTAGAAAATTTCGAAAACTTAAGTAAATGGTATATTGATATTGCTAAGCGTCCAGCAGTAATTAAAGGATTTAAAGTTCTAAATCAATCTGCTGAGATTGATTATCCTTAGTCGTCAGCGTAAACTTTTTCGTTTTTTTCATGTTTTTCTTGTGCTGCAATACACAATGTAGCAACTGGTCTTGCCATTAATCTCTTTAAGCCTATTGGTTCTCCTGTTTCTTCACAAAAACCATATGTTCCATTTTGTATTTTTTTAAGCGCTCCATCAATTTTAGAAATTAATTTTATTTGTCTATTGATAGCCCTCATCTCAACATTTTTCTCAGTATAAGAACTTGCCTGATCAACAATATCTGCTGATGAACTATTATCATCCATAGAAGCATTAAATATTGCTTCGCTATTAGATCTTTTAAGATCTTTTTTCCATTCTGTTAATTTTTGCTTAAAAAATTCAAGGTGTTTTGCACACATATATTTTTCTTTGTCTTTTGGAATGTAGGTTTTAGAGATCTTTACCATAGTCAAATTTTTGAATTTGGAGAATATATTCGCGAATTATTGCGTGTCAAGACAGTATTAATTGTATAAATTCATAAAAATGGCATTAAATAAAAAGAAATTAACTATCTTATTTTATATTTTTATTTCAACCCATTTAATTATTTGGACACTTATCCCAGCATTAACTAATAATAATTTACCATTAGACACAATAGAACATTTGGCTTGGGGTAGTAATTTAGATTGGGGATTTAACAAACATCCACCCATGGTAGCTTTTGTTCTTGAAATTTTTTATCAAATGTTTGGTGCAAACGATTGGGTTTATTACTTATTAAGTCAAATTTTTGTAGTTATTTCGTTTACCGTTGTTTTTAAACTAGCAGAAGAATTTTTTAAAAATAAAGTTTTCTCTTTATTGTCAGTTTTATTATTAGAAGGAATTTACTTTTATAATTTTACTACCCCTGAGTTCAATGTGAATGTTTGTTTAATGCCGTTCTGGGCTTTAACTGTTTTATATTTATGGAGAAGCTTTAAATATAATAAAACTACAGACTGGTTGCTAATGGGTTTTTTTGGAGGATTAGGTTTTATGTCAAAATACTTATTTATATATCTTGGTTTAGCAATTGATCTTTTTATAATTTATATGATTTATAAAAATAAATTTAATTTTAACTTTAAACCTTTCATTTCCATAATTCCATTTTTGATAGTTTTGTTACCTCATTTGATATGGTTAACCGAAAATAATTATGTCACTATTATTTATGGATTACATAGAACAGGATCAGAAGATCCAAATATTTTAAATCATATTAAGCATCCTTTGATATTTTTAAGTAAGCAAATTGGAATTTTAATACCTTTCTTTTTAATGTTATTATTCTTAATCAAAAAATTTAAATCTAAAATTAATTTTAAAGATGATAAATTATTATTTTTAATGATAATAAATATAGCTCCTGTCGCTTTAGTATTTTTAACATCTATGATTTTAGGAGTTAAAATTAGAACAATGTGGATGACCCCATTTTATTTATTTTTTGGTATTTTGGTAATTTATATTTTTCAATCTCAAATTAATTTAAATAAATTAAAAAATTTTGTTACATTATTTATAATTTTATTTATTTTTTCTCCATTTGCATATGCTTATGTTTCAATTTCTAAAACAGATAAGAGAACTGATTACCCAGGAAAGAAAGAAGCTGAAAAGGCTAAATTGTTTTATGAAAAACAAAATAAAGTTT
>CACHJL010000028.1 GCA_902580135.1 uncultured Pelagibacteraceae bacterium
GAATCAAAATCTCAAGAAGGAAAATTATCTTTCAGATTCTTTTAGATGTAGGAATATTTTTAATTCTGTAAGAGATTTTTTATTGAGGAATGAAAATTTGAGTAATTACAGATATACTATGGCTACAAGTTATTTAACCTCTATATTTTCAACCCCAAGTTCATGGCCTAGCTGGAGATATGATGAAGAAATTAGAGAAGAATTAGTAAACTTAGTAAAACTAGAAATAACTTTACGTCCAAGCAATGAACTCGCTCTTAGTGAACAGGTAAACCCTGTTTCATGTATCGGTGGCCTAGAAACTGATGTTGATCAGATAATTATATCAAAAAAATACAACTAAAAAGTTACCTTTTTTACAAAAGTGTAACAATTCTGTAATATTAAAGATTCAATAAATTTATACGAGTCGGAAATCTTTTAATTAATAAAAACGAAAGGATTAAAGATAATGAAAAAACTAACTATAGTAATTGCTTCATTAGTTGCTTTATCAATAGCAACAGTTTCGCAAGCAAGAGATCAAATTAAAATAGTTGGTTCGTCTACAGTATTCCCTTACGCGACTGTTGTTGCTGAAAGATTCGGTGGTTCAGGATTTAAAACTCCTGTAATCGAGTCTACTGGTACTGGTGGAGGTGCTAAACTATTCTGTGCTGGTGTTGGTGAACAACATCCAGATATTACAAACGCATCAAGAGCTATGAAAGATAAAGAAAAAGCTCTATGTAAGAAAAATGGTGTAAATGATATCGTTGAGATCGTAATTGGTAACGATGGTATTACATTAGCTTACAGCAAAGATGCAAAACCAGTAAACTTTACTAAAGAACATTTGTATTTAGCACTAGCTGCTCATACAGTTGTTGATGGTAAATTAGTTCCAAATATTTATAAAACTTGGGACCAAATTGACTCTAGTTTACCAAAACAAAAAATTTCAGTGATGATCCCACCAGGAACATCAGGTACTAGAGATGCTTGGAATTCTTTAGTAATGAAAAAAGGTATGACTAAAGAAGCTAAAGCTCTTTATAAAGCTGGTTTTGAAGCTGGAAATAAAAAATACAAAAAACCTCAAAAACTTTACAGAGAAGATGGTGCTGCTATTGAAGTTGGAGAAAACGATAGTTTAATCATCCAAAAGTTAACTCAAGATAAAGATATGTTTGGTTTCTTTGGTTTCAGTTATTTCCTAGCTGCAAAAGATAAATTGCAAGCAGCAAGTATTGATGGTGGACAACCATCATTGAAGTCTATTCAAGACTACAGTTATGCTGTTGCTAGACCTTTATTCTTCTACGTGAAAAAAGCTCACGTTGGAGTAATTCCAGGCTTACATGAGTTTGTGAAAGAATTCACAACTAAGAAAGCTATTGGAAAAGGTGGTTACCTAGCAGACATTGGTTTAGTGCCATTAGACTCTAAGTTGTATAAAACAACTAGAACTAATGCTACGAAGCTAGTTGCTATGGGTAATTAATTATCCCTCTGTTAACAAATGATTAAAAAGGGGGTCTTTTTAGACCCCTTTTTTTTAAATTAAGAGTAAAGTCCTCATTTAAGGAGATTCTGTGAACTTAATATTATTTACATTTATTGTTCTTTTAGGTTTCACAAGCTATTATTTTGGACGCAAAAAAGCATATTCAATTCAATCTACAAAAAAAAGATTAACTGCATTACCACAATTTTATGGTTATTATCTTGCAATTTGGTGTGCAATACCAGCCTTTATAATTTTTTCTTTATGGGCAATTTTTGAGCCCACAATTGTAAAACTATTAATTTTAAGTGATTATTCAAATCAAGGTTATCTTGATGATGAATTAAATTTAATTTACGAAAAAACAAAAGCATTGTCTCGAGGACAATTTACCGGAGAAATTACACCTTTTATTAAGGCTTCAGCTGAAAAATATTTAAGTCTTCGATCAATAGCTCAAAGTTCAAAAGCTGTTATAGTATTATCTATAATTATTGCTTCAGTTGCTTATGCGTATAAAAGAATTTCATCTAATTCTAGAACAAGAGAACCAGTTGAAAAATTTTTGAACGCAGTTTTATTTACAGCTTCATTAGCTGCAATATTAACTACTGTTGGAATAGTTTTCTCACTTATATTTCAAACAATAGATTTTTTTAAAGTAATTCCATTATTTGATTTTGTCTTTGGAACTCACTGGTATCCAGCAAAAGCTTTTGTTAGAGATTCTTCTGAGGCTTTAGATCCGACAATGTATTCCGATACTTTTGGAGCAGTCCCTATTTTTGCAGGTACTTTTTTTATTGCATTTATTGCTATGTGCGTTGCTATCCCAATTGGATTAATGAGTGGAATTTATTTAGCTGAATATGCATCATATAAAGTTAGACAATACGCAAAACCTTTAATTGAAATTTTAGCTGGTATACCAACTGTTGTTTATGGTTTTTTTGCTGCCCTAACTGTTGGCCCTTTTTTAAAAGAATTAGGAACCTCTATGGGTCTTGAAGTTTCAGCTGAAAGTGCTTTAGCAGCAGGAGGTGTAATGGGCATTATGATCATACCATTTATTTCAAGTTTAAGTGACGATGTAATTACAAGTGTGCCTCAAAGTTTAAGAGATGGAAGTTACGCTATGGGAGCAACTAAATCAGAAACAATCAAGAGAGTTATTTTTCCTGCAGCATTGCCAGGGATAGTTGGATCTATTTTGCTTGGTGTTTCAAGAGCTATTGGAGAAACAATGATAGTTGTTATGGCTTCCGGTTTAGCTGCTAATTTAACTTTAAATCCATTAGAGTCTACCTCAACAATTACAGCTCAAATTGTAGTTATTCTAATTGGTGACCAAGCTTTTGGCGACCCAAAAACGCAAGCTGCTTTTGCTTTAGGTATGTCATTATTTTTAGTAACGCTTTGTTTAAACATTGTGGCCTTAAGAGTTGTTAAAAAATATAGAGAGAAATATGAATAAAAATAAAGAACAATTGTTAAATAAAAGATACAAGGCTGAAAAGAGATTTCGCTTATATGGTCAAAGTGCAATTTTTATGGCACTTTTATTTTTAACAGTTTTTATTTTCAAAATTTTTTCAACTGGATATTCAGCTTTTCAAAAAACTTGGCTTATTGTTCCGGTAACTTTTGATGCTGAATTAATGATGTTAGAACAAAATCCTTCTAAAGAGGACATACAAGACGCTGATTATTACGATATAGCATTAAAATCAATGGCTGATTTAGATCCAAACGCCAATGAGGATCAAGAAAATGAATTGAAGAGAATGGTGTCTTATTTCTTTGAAAAAGAAATTAAAAATGAACTTTTAAATGACCCTAGTTTAATAGGAAAAACAAAAGAGGTTTATTTAACTGCTTCAGATGATCTAGATCAAGTTTTTAAAGGAAATTATCCAAGAGATTTACCTGAAGATCAAAGAAGAGTAAGCGATTATCAATTAAAAATTTTTGATCAACTTGTTGCAAATGGTAAGGTTGAAAGTAAATTTAATATTAGTTTTTTTACAAATGCCGACTCAAGAGAAGCTGAACTAGCTGGAATAGCAAGTTCATTTATGGGCTCAATTTTTTCTATACTTGTTTGTTTAATGATAGCTTTTCCTGTGGCAGTTCTAGCAGCAATCTATCTTGAAGAATTTGCTCCTAAAAATAGATTTACTGATTTTATTGAAGTAAATATAAATAACTTAGCAGCAGTTCCATCTATAGTTTTTGGTCTATTAGGGTTAGGAGTTTTATTGGCTATATTTCAACTACCAAGGTCTACCCCATTAGTTGGAGGTATCACTTTGTCCTTAATGACTTTACCAACAATAATTATAGCTGCTAGAGCATCATTAAAAGCGGTTCCACCAAGTATAAGAGAGGCAGCACTTGCTATGGGAGCAAGTCGAATGCAAACCACAATGCATCATACTGTTCCTCTTTCAATGCCTGGCACGTTATCAGGAACAATAATTGGTTTAGCTCAAGCTTTAGGAGAAACTGCACCCCTCATTTTAATTGGAATGGTTGCTTTTGTTAACACGATACCTGGATCACCTATGGATCCTGCTGCAAGTTTACCAGTTCAAATTTATATTTGGGCTGAAAGTGCTGAAAGAGGATTTGTAGAAAAAGTCTCGGCATGCATAATGGTCTTACTTGGTTTTTTAATAACAATGAATTTATTTGCCCAAATAATTAGACATAAATTTGAAAAAAAATGGAGTTAAAATGATAAAGATTAAAGCAAAAGATGTTGATGTTTTTTACGGAAAAAAACAAGCGCTCTTTAATATAAGTTTAGATATTGAGGAAAATCAAGTAACAGCATTAATTGGTCCATCTGGTTGTGGTAAATCAACTTTCCTAAGATGTCTTAATAGAATGAATGATGTAATTGATATCTGTAGTGTTAAAGGAAAAATTTTAATTAATGACTTTAATATCAATGATAAAAGTTGTGATGTAGTAAGACTAAGAGAAAAAATTGGTATGGTTTTTCAAAAACCTAATCCTTTTCCAAAAACTTTATATGAAAATGTATCTTACGGTCCAACAATTCATGGTATGGCTCAATCAAAACAAGAAATGGATGAAATTGTTGAAACTAGTTTAAAAAAGGCTGCACTATGGAAAGAGGTAAAAGATAGATTGCATGAACCTGGAACTGGATTATCTGGAGGACAACAGCAAAGACTTTGTATTGCTAGAGCGATTTCTGTAAGACCTGAAGTAATTTTAATGGATGAGCCTTGTTCAGCATTAGATCCAATAGCAACAGCACAAATTGAAGAATTGATTGATGAGTTAAAAAAAGAGCACACAATAATAATTGTAACTCATTCTATGGCTCAAGCGGCACGTGTATCTCAACATACAGGTTTTTTTCACTTAGGACAATTGATAGAACATGGATCTACTGATAAAATATTTAAGAATCCTGATAATACAAAAACCCAGGACTATATAACCGGGAGGTTTGGATAATGACTGAAGCACCACATACAGTTAAATCTTACGAAGAAGAACTAAAAAATCTGAATGCTAATATAATTAAAATGGGAAGTGCATGCGAGGAAGCTTTGGGTAAAGCAATTCAAGCCATTACTACAAGAAATAGCGACTTTGCGGAAGCAGTAATTAATGACGATGAAAAAATAGATAAATATGAAGCTTTGATTGAACAACAAGTTGTAAATTTAATTGCTTTGAGACAACCTATGGCAATTGATTTAAGAGAGACAGTAACGGCTTTGAAAATGTCCTCAGATTTAGAGAGAATAGGTGATTTATCAAAAAATATATCTAAGAGAACACTTTTGCTTAATGAAAATCTTCCAAAGAATTTGGTAGATGCGTTAAATAGAGTATCTGCCAGTGTTCAAAAACAATTAAAATCAACATTAGACGCTTATTTAGAAAGATCTGCGCCAATGGCAGTAAATGTTTGGGAAGGTGATGAGCAAATAGATGATCTTACAAATCTTTGTATGCAAGAAGTTATAAAATATCTTAAAGAAAATGAAAAAAATTTAGATGATGGAACTCACTTGTTGTTTGTGACCAAAAATGTTGAGCGTATTGGTGATCATACTACAAATGTTGCAGAACAAATTTATTATTTAGTTAAAGGTGAATACTTAGAAGGTGACAGACCTAAGGGCACCGAGCCAATTGTAAGTGGAGAAAAATGATTTATGTCAGCTCATGTTTTCATAGCTGAAGATGAAGCATCAATTGTTAGTTTGTTAAAGTACAATCTTGAAAAAGAAGGTTATAAAGTCAGTCATTCAGAAAATGGAGAAGATGCTCTTAAACAAATAAAATCAAAACAGCCAGATTTGATATTAATGGATTGGATGTTACCTGAATTATCTGGTGTTGAAATTTGTAAAAACTTAAAAAAAGATGATAAATTTAATGATATTCCTGTCATTATGTTAACTGCAAAAGGGGAGGAAGAAGACAAATTAAAAGCATTTGATACAGGTGCAGATGATTATGTAACTAAACCTTTTAGTCAAAAAGAATTAAATGCTAGAATTAAATCTTTATTGAGAAGATCTAAGCCTCAATCATCATTAGACATTGTAGAATTTACTGATTTAAAAATAGATCGGATTACAAAAAGAGTTTATAGAAAAGATAAGGAAATTGCTTTAGGTCCAACTGAATTTAAACTATTAGATTTTTTTATCAAAAATCCAAAAAGAGTTTATTCAAGAGAACAACTCTTAAACAACGTTTGGGGGGAAAATATATATGTTGAGTCAAGAACAGTAGATGTTCATATTAGAAGATTAAGACAAGCAATTAACATACAAAATACAAAACCTTTAATTAGAACAGTGAGATCAGCTGGTTATTCTTTAGAAACTTGAAGATCTTTGGGTCTTAAAAATTCTCTTAATACTCCCTTTTTCTCAACTTCATTCCAGGATTTAATATCAAGCTCAATTTTTGCAAATGCTGCTGTTGGGAATTTATAATTCATTAGTTTAAAATTATTCGTATTATGATTTTTTGTAAGATTTCGTACTAAATTTTTCACTGATGGTTCATGGTTTATAACCAAAATTGATTTATATTCACTGGATATTTCTTTAATTTTTTTTGTAATTACATTCTCATCAACTAAATATAAATCTTTTGAAAAATTAACTTTTTTTGGTTTAATAATTTTCTTGGATAAAATTTCAAAAGTTTTTTTTGTTCTTTTTGATGATGAAATTAGTGCATAATCAAATTTAAATTTTTTTTTAACAAAAAATTCACAAATCATTTTTGCATTTTTCTTGCCTCTTTTACTAAGTGGTCTATCAAAATCATTAATATTTAAATCATCCCAACTAGATTTCGCGTGTCGCATGACGTATAATTGATACATAAAATCTAAATATATGACTGCTATAAAAAAACAACATAAAGAAGAGCTGAAATCTAAATATCTGAATAGAGAGCTTTCTTGGTTAAAATTCAACGATAGAGTACTTCTAGAAGCACAAAATACTGAAAATCCTCTTTATGAAAGAGTAAAATTTTTATCAATTGCTGGTTCTAATCTAGATGAATTTTTTATGGTCCGAGTTGCTGGATTATATAGTCAAATAAAACAAGAAGTTGACTCATTAAGTTCTGATGGTTTGACACCTGAAGAACAGATGGATGAGGTAGTACTTGAAACTAAAAATTTATTAAAAAAACAGAACAAAATTTTTACTCAACTGATTATAGAATTAAAAAAAAATAATATCAGTTTAGTTAAACCTGTTAATTTAAATACTAAGGATAAAAAAAAACTTCTAGAAATATTTAAAGAAGAGATTTACCCTTTATTAACACCATCAGCAATTGATCCTGCGCACCCATTTCCATTCATAATCAATCAAGGAAGAGCGCTTGTAATGAAGTTGAGAAAAAAAAATAAAAAAAGGGTTTTAAACTCCATAATAGTAATACCAAAAGCATTATCTAGATTTATTGAAATAGAGTCTTCAAAAAATCATAAGAAATTTGTAATTCTAGATGATGTAATAAGTTTTTTTGCTAATGAAATTTTTCCAGATCATGATTTAGAAAAGAAAATGATTTTTAGAGTAATAAGAGATAGTGATGTAGAAATTCAAGAAGAAGCGGAAGATTTAGTTAGATCTTTTGAATTGGCTTTAAAAAGACGTAGAACGGGTGATATTGTTCGTTTAGAGATCCTCGAAAATAGCGATAATGAATTGGTAAAATTTATTACAAATAAATTAGAAATAAATCCCGATTATATTTACGATGTATCTGGCCTTGTTGGAATTCAAGATATAGATCAAATATGTAAAGTAAAAAATCCAAAATTAAGATTTAAGCTTTTTACACCTAGAGAAGTTGAAAGATTAAAAGAATATAATGATAACTTTTTTGAAACTATTAAAAAGAAAGATTTAGTTGTTCATCATCCTTTTGAAACATTTGACTCAGTAATTGAATTTTTAAACCAAGCAGCAAATGATAAAAAAGTTATAGCTATAAAACAAACTCTATATAGAACAACTCTAGACTCACCAATTGTTAAAGCTTTAATAACAGCAGCAGAAAACGGAAAAACAGTTACCGCTTTAATTGAAATTAAAGCTAGATTTGATGAGGAAGCTAATATTCAACTATCAAGAAGTTTAGAAAAAGTAGGTGTTCAAATTGTTTATGGTTTTGCCAAATATAAAACTCATGCAAAATCTTCATTAGTTTTAAGAAGAGAACAAGGTAAAATACAAACTTATTTTCATTTAGGAACTGGCAATTATCATCCTGTAAATGCTAAGATTTATACTGATTTGTCTTTATTCAGTTGTGATAAAAAAATGGCATCAGATGTTGAAAAGTTTTTTAATTATGTAACAGGTTACGCAAAACCAAAAAATTTAAACAAAATTTCTATTTCACCAGTAAATATGAGACAAACCTTAAATAAAAATATTGATGCTGAAATTGAAAATTCTAAAAATGAAAAATTTGCAGCTATTTGGGCAAAAATGAATTCATTAGTAGATCCAGAAATTATTGATAAACTTTATGAAGCTTCGAATGCTGGTGTAAAAATTCATTTATTTGTAAGGGGTGTTTGTTGTTTAAGACCAGGAGTTAAAGATAGATCAGAAAACATAGTTGTAAAAAGTATCATAGGAAGATTTTTGGAGCATTCTAGAATTTACTGCTTTAGTAATGGTACAAAAGAAATGCCTAATAGAAATGCAAAAGTATATATTTCTTCAGCCGATTTAATGCCGAGAAATTTAAATAGAAGAGTAGAACTTCTAGTGCCAATTGAAAATCAAACTGTTCATGAGCAAATTTTAGATCAAATAATGTTAGCAAATTATCTTGATACTAGTCAGAGCTGGGAGCTCAATGCTGATGGTAATTATAAAAAAATTAAATATAGTAAGAACGATTCCTTTTCAGCTCATGAATACTTTATGAATAATCCGAGCTTATCTGGAAGAGGTAAAGCTAAACTAAAAATGCAGCCTAAACAACTGCACTTAAGATTGATTAAAAGTGGAAGTAATTAAAAGTAAAAATAGTTTAAAATTTAAACAGGCAAAATTAGCTATAATAGACATTGGATCAAACTCTATAAGAATGCTAATTTATGAAGATTTTAGTTCTTCTCGTGTACCTTTTTTTAATGAAAAAGCAGTTTGTGAACTTGGAAAAAATTTAGATAAATCCAAAAAGCTTCATAAATCCGGTACTGAATATGCTTTAAAAGTTTTAAAAAGATTTTCTGAAATTTTAAATGTTTCAAAAATCACAAATCTAAAAATCATTGCAACAGCAGTTTTAAGAGAAGCAACTGATACAAAACCATTTATTGATGAAATCGAAAAACTTTTTAAAACTAAGATTAATATATTGTCAGGAGATGAAGAAGCTGAATGCTCAGCTGAGGGAGTAAAAATAGGCTTTGAAAATGTTGATGGATTAGTTGCTGATCTTGGAGGTGGTAGTTTAGAATTAGCACGAGTTGAAAACAATATAGTAACTAATAAAACCTCATTACCTTTTGGTGTTTTGAGATTATTAAATAATCCAATAGTTAAAAAAAGAAATTTAGCAAAATATATCAAAAAATTATTAAGAGAAGAAAAATGGCTTTCAAAAAAGAGGTTTAATAATTTATATTTAGTTGGAGGTACTTGGCGATCATTATTTAAATTACATCTTTTTCAAAATAATCATCCGGTACATATAATTCATCAATATAGTATTGATAACAATGTTTTATCTAAGTTTGTTGAAAAAATTTCATCTTTTAATAAATCCAAACTTAAAACAGTTGAGTATATTTCAAAATCTAGAACACCATATTTACCTTATAGTTGCATTATACTTGATGAAATTATGAGAGTTACAAATCCAAAAAATATAATTTGTTCTATAAGTGGTTTGCGTGAAGGTTCTTTATCAATTGACTATTTTAAAGATGTAAAAGAATCAGAAATTTTTCATAAAGCACTTGAGAATGTTGCAAAAAAAAGAGGTGATCTAGGATCGAATTATAAAAAATATTATGATTTTATTCAGCCAGTTTTTGAAGGAAATGAGCACTTTAATAAGAAGTTATTATATTTGTCATGTGTATTAAGTCATATGGATTGGGGATTAGGCGCATTTCAAAAAGCCGAATTAGTATTTCAAGAAACGATTAACACCCCATTACTTAGATTAACTCACAAAGAAAGAATACAATTAGCTTTGTCATGTTATTGGCGTTACTGCAGTATCAAGTATAATCCAAAAATGGAGTATCTAACTTTTTTGAATAATAATGAAATTTTTTCAAGCAAACAAGTTGGAGCAGCTTTGAGATTTTCGCAATCATTGACCTCGATATCTACGATATTCTTGGAGGAGTTTAAATTATATAAAAGAGGTAATGCTATATTTTTGAAAATTCCATCACAACATCAAGAAATAATCTCAAAACAAGTTACTAAAAGATTTAAAGCTCTTTCTAGAGAATTATTTTTAGAGCCAAGGATAATTTATTCAAATAATTCAAAATAAACTGAAGTTAATTAAACTTTAACAATAAGTAAATATTTTTGTAACATATTTTTTGTAAAAAAAAAAATTACAAAATTTATTTTTTATTATTTCATCCCCTGTTTAAATTTTGTTAATTAACTACTTTCTCCCTTCTCTTAAATAAGAAGGGAGAAAGACGATTTACTTTATATTAATTATTTATAGATGCAGGAGACTTCTCTGCATT
>CACHJL010000029.1 GCA_902580135.1 uncultured Pelagibacteraceae bacterium
ATTATTTTTTGATAAATAAAAATTTGTTAAAGCATTATTATTATGATCAACACCTCTTAATGTAGAACCATCATTAACAATAACATTTCCAGTATTTGATATTGGTGTTATTCGATATGTTCTATTTACTCGTGCTCCACTGTAAGATGATGCTCCCATACTTCCTGATTTATCTAAAAGAATTAAAACGTTTGCTGGTACATCTGCTACTCCTGAACCTGGAGGTAATGCTTTTCCAAATGAATTAGAAATAGTTATTAAAGAAAATAATAATATTTGAATAAAAATTAATTTTATTTTATTCATATTAATTTTCATTTTCTACAGGCTCTATAGACTCTTGTTGATTTTCATATTGAACTAATTGTTCATAATACTTTTCACTTGAAATATAAATTTCTTCTTCCCAAAAATCTCCAATTAATCTTCTATTATAAACGATATACTTTTGAACTTTTTCCCAAATATTAAAATTATTATAAAATTCAGGGTTGCCACCAGTATCAAAATCACCATATGCTCTCTTTGCATACTTCATTAATTTCATGCTTTCAGTTGCAGAATTATCAATACTGTTGTCTGCAAATAATTGTATGGCTGCTAATGTTTTATCTATAAAAGTATATCTAATTAAAAAATTATCATCAAAGTTATCATCGGGACAAAATTCTGATGCAACAATCTCTAATTCATTATAACCATTTTCATTTTCAGGAAGGGCACCGTATTCTTTTTCATGAGATTTTGTAAATTTTTTTCCAATATCTGTAATAAATTTACATTTAGCATTTGCTATTGGTAAGTTAAGCAAAAATAAAACTGATATAATTGTAATTTTTATGAGAAATTTTTTTAACATTATTTTTGACTATAAATAAAAGTATAAAGAAATTTAAGTTAAAAAAAAGTTAATATAGTTTCAATAACCCAATATGATTAATAAAAAAACGTTGTCTTCTATTAAAAATTGAAAAATACTATTATTTAGGCAATATCAAAGTGCTTTCTAAGGGCACTATTATTTCCCCATCGTTGTAATTTCCGCATCCATAAATTCTATAAGCCATTCCATCATTTCCAGCATCTGTAGCATCTTTTTTTATACTGGTACCATAGCCTTTAAATGGTGCAGCTCCGACACGTGTAATAAAGTATTCATATTTAAATAATTTTAATTTTGATAACTCTCCTTTTATTAATTTTCCTTTATCAAGAGTTGTTTCTGAATCATCGTTAATAGGTTTTTCTACAATTAATTTGTTATTGCCGGGAGCAATAAGATCATAAAATTTTTTACTCTCATTAATTTGTACTTTTGCTCCATCATTGGTTGGAGTATCTGGATCTGCTCCAAAAAGTACTTTAAATTCACCGGTATCTATATCTGGGAAACTATAAAAACAATTCTCAACAGATGAACTAGCAGGATTAAAAACAGATGCATTATTTGTTGGCAAATTTCTTTTCGTAAGAACTCTGTCTCCATTTGTATCATAAGGTCCTAAAAATTGGTTTAAAACGTATTTTTCACCTTCATATAGGGCTGTTTCAGCAACATAAAAAGTTTGCTGATATTCATCGCCCACATTGTTACTTTGGTGATCACTTGCTGAAATTACAATCAAAGCTCCACCCATTAAAGTCATAGCCATTAGAAGAACCAAAGACATAACTAAAGCAAAACCTTTTTCTTTTTTTCTAATCATTAGTTTAGTCCTATATTTCTTGCATTAGCAGTGACTGTAATTGTGTCTCTTAAATATTTGTCTGCCTGTTGTATATTTCTGCCTGATAAAGTTTTTGTAGTTGCAATTGATAAAATCTTTCTAGCAATTGAACCCGCTTTATCTTGTTTAAAAAATGGTTTACTAGAACGAACAACTAAACCTATATCTACAGTTCTTAAATCAAATGCTTTATCATCGGATGGAGTATAAGTCCCAATAGATGTAATGGGTTTTCCATTTTCATCATATGGAATAAATACTAAATCTTGAAGATAATCTAATACTTGTTCTTGTTTATATAATGTATCATCTGTTCCAACAACCCAAGCTGGAGTAGAAAGAGATGTATCCCATTTTTCTTTAGATTTGAAAAGTGCAAAACCACTTATTTTAGTTTGGCCTCCTGCCACTGTATCATCTATTTTATTTGATGCTTTGCATTCATAAGTAATTTTATATCTTTGGTAAGTATATTTTGGAGTTCCTGTTTTATTATAATTAATTCCTCCATAAACAATTTCAATTTTATCACATTGTCCACCAAAACCAGATCCTTTGTAAATTCTAATTGGGTTATGTTGTGTAGATGCTGCAATATCATCATTTAAATATTTAAAACCAGCCATTCTTATTTCTCTTAACATTGCACCAACAACATCTCTTCCAGCTTGACTTATTTTTGCACGATCAGTAACTTGCCTGTAAGTACTATTTACTAGAGTATAAGATGTAAGCATTGCCGCCATCATTAAACTTGTGATTACAATCGCAATTAAAATCTCAATTAATGTAAAACCTGCGTTTTTAGTTATTTTCTTTTTCATTATTTAACCTGAAAGTATAAAATTTTCTTTTTTGTTCCGCCGTTCATATTTATTTCCATTCTTCCCATATAAATTACGTCGTGAGCTTGATTTAATGTAACATCACAATTTTTATGACAAATTTTATACATATTTATAGTTTTTGAGTCTTTTGTACTACCAGTTGCCGACGACCCTTTTGCTCTGCATTTAATGTAGTCTTTAGAAAGACGAGATTTCCATTTTTCTGTTTTGTTATCGTATGCATTATTATTACTAAAATCAGGGAGTGGTATTTCAGATGTGCCACTGTTTTCACATGCTGTTAATTTCCAAGGTGTATTTTTTAAGAGGTCAATAAATTTCGTACCACCTTTTTCTTGATTTTTATCTGAATATAAATCTTCAGCTACCATACCAGTCAAATAAGCTGCCTTAGTTCTTTCTCCAGAAACATCTATAGATCTAATTGAATATTGCACCATCTGAAAAACAGCTACAAACCCTATTCCAATAATCACTGTTGCAACAAGAGCTTCAATAATACTAACGCCTTTTTCTGTGGTTTTTTTCATTTTTTTATCGACCACTCCAATCCTTTGATTTTTTATTAAATTTATATTTAGTTACTAATCCAAATCTAGAATATCTTACTAAATATGTCGAATAATCATCATCGAAAACTTTTCCTACAGGGTCGCATTTACTGCTTTTAAGATGACAAACAGAAACATAATTGTTTGTTGGTGATGAATTATTATCAAAAACAATATTTTGTTGAGTATTTGCGCTTCCATGTTGTTTAAAATATTTTCCACCTTTAGAAAAACATATTGCTGCTCCACTACCAGTAGATGTAATACCTGCCTTTGGTGCCAATACTGGAATATAAATATCTTTATCCAAAATGTGAGAGTCTATAGTGGTCCAAGTTGTAAAATCAGATTCCAAACATGATGGATCTGTAGGTCCATTAATTTTTTTTGATAATAATACTTGCGAGATACCTTTTGCGGTAATTTTACCAGGAGATGTTCCACTCTCAAATTCTACTCTCACATAAGGATAAGATCCTCTTTCAACTTGAGTAGTTGCATATGTGAATAAACTTGTAATTTTTTCAGCTTCAGATCTCAATGTACGATCTTTACTCCATTTAGAAAATTTTGGAAAACCAATTCCAGATATGACCGAAACTATAGCGAGTAAAACTAATAATTCTAAAAGTGAAAAACCTTTAGTGTTCTGATTTTGCTGCGCTTGCATCTATTTTTCCTGAGCCTACAAGATCTTGAATTGATTTTTCCATAGTAATCATTCCATCTCTAACTGCTGTTTGCATGATACTTGGTATTTGGTGAATCTTTGCCTCACGAATTAAGTTTTGAACAGGTGGTGTACATTTCATTACTTCAAACGCTCCACATCTTCCTTGACCATCTTTAGTTTTAAATAATCTTTGTGTAACTACCATTTTAAGTGAAGTTGAGATTTGTGCTCTAATTTGAGCTTGTTGCTCTGGAGGAAAAACATCAATAATTCTATTAATTGTACTTGGAGCACCACTAGTATGCAAAGTTCCAAATACTAAATGTCCAGTTTCTGCCGCAGTAAGTGCTAAACTAACAGTTTCCAAATCTCTCATCTCTCCAACTAAAATTACATCAGGGTCTTCTCTAAGAGCAGCTTTAAGCGCAGAAGCAAAAGATTGAGTTTGTTTTCCAACTTCTCTGTGAGACACAATACTTTTATTATCTGTGTGAATAAACTCAACAGGATCTTCAACGGTAATAATATTTGCCGTTCTTGTTTTATTAATTTCATTTACAATAGCAGCAAGTGTTGTTGATTTTCCAGATCCAGTTGGTCCAGTAACCAAAACTAAACCTTTATGCATATCGATTATATCATATAAAACTTGTGGAAGACTAAATTGATCCATATCAGGAATCTTACTTTCAACTCTTCTACAAACACAAGCTGATCCATTAATTGTTTTATAAAAATTTGCCCTAAATCTTAAACCGCTTAAAGTTATTGCTGTATCAAGTTCATGAGTTTTTTCAAATTTTTCTAACTCTTCTTCATTGCAATTCATTGATAGTAAATCTTTTAAATCTTGTTCTTTGACCATCGCCTCTGGTACTTTAACGATCTCACCAGTTTGTCTATATCCAAGAGGAGATCCAGCTCTAATATGAAAGTCTGAAATTTTTTTATTATTTTTTGCTAGCTCTTCTAATTTTTCAAACATTTTGATATTGATACTATAAATTGACCAAATCTAATATACAAATAAACATTTTGACCCAATTTAGACGCTTGAATTTGCTGCTTTTGTCATTTGAATGAAATATTGTTAGATAAATAAAATCTTTGATATATAAATTAAAGCGAAACCGTAAACTGATAAAATATATATAATGAAGAACCCTTTTGCTAATTTGTTTAAAAAGAAAGACCCAGCAGCTCCTGAAATTACACCACCAACGGGAGGAGAACAAAAAAAAGAAAACTTTTTTAGCAAATTTTTAAAAAACAGACTTGGAAAATCTACTGTAAAAGGAGAAGAGATTGTTGGAGTCGATTTATCTACTAATGAAATAAGATTAGCTCAAATTTCAAGTAATAAATCAAATCAATGGGTTCTAGAAAAATTTTATTCTCATAAGATTGAAGGACTTCCTGAAAATGCAACAGTTTTAGAGCACCCAGATAAAATTGCAGACGAATTAAAAGTTGCATTACAAAAAGCTAAAATTTCAACTTCAAATGCAGCAATAGCTATACCAGTTACAAGTGCAATAATAAGAGTTGTTTCTAGTCCTCTTATGTCAGATGAAGAGCTTAAAACAGCAATAGCATCAGATTCTCTTTGGGAAAACTTAGTACAATTAACAGATAATTTAGATGACTATTCTATTTTTCATCAAGTAATAAATAGAGACGATAAAGCAAACACTATGGATATATTGTTTGTTGCCTCAAAACTTGCAGACATAAATAGTTATACAGATATTATTAAGAAGGGTGGTCTTAATGCAGTTATAATTGATGTAAAGTGTTTTGCATTAAAATCCGCAGTTGACCAAGTAAATCAAATATCAGGATCAATAGAAGATTCTAATTTAACAGCTGTTTTAGAGTTTGGATTAGATGAAAACTATGTAATGATTTTGTATGAGAACAATCCAATAATAACAGATATTTTTATTAGATCTCAAGATAGAACAACTTTAATAGAATCAAATAATCAAGAAGAAATGGATGCTTTAGTACGTAGATATGTCACTCAAGTTAAACAAGCTGTACAGGATTTTGAAACAAAATATGAAAAAAGAATTAGAAATTTAAAAGTAACTTCTAATTTACCAAATGTTGAAACCTATCTAGGAAGTTTTAGAAAAAATTTAGTAAATACAGGTTTCAATTTATTTGATCCATTAGACGGTTTAAAAATTCCAGCTCAACTAGAAGAAAGTGTAAAATTAGAAAATAGATCTTACTATTCAACAGTATTAGGATTAGCATTTAGAAAGCTTGATGTTTTTGGATATTATAAATTTGTCACTGCGGTAAAAAATATTAACTTGCTTCCAAATAGAGATTCAATGATGGCTCAAAAAAAAGCAAAAGCTTTTTCCAATTTTGCATTTAAGGGTATTGTTGGAGCAGTTTCAATTATTTATATTGTTTTATTTGGTTTGTCATTTTGGCAAATTTCAACATTAAATAATAATATATCGGATTATGATCAGGTTTTACAATCTCATGAATTAAATAAAATAAAAGTAGAAAAAATTTCAATAGAACTTAGCAAATTAAATAAATCTTTAGAACTAAGTAAATCTATTCAATCAAATAAAAAAATTAGTTTTAGAGTTTTAGCTCAAATAGCCTCGGCTGTTCCAAAAAGGGTAAGATTTTTAAAAATTGATTATAATGGCAGTAATCAAATTATAATTGAAGGAATGGCAGCATCTGATCAAGATATTTTAAAATTAATAAGTAATTTAAATAGTAAAAAATTAATATCCCAAGCATCATTGGCAAGCATGATGCTTCCAAATAATAGTGCCGCTAATACAAGGAATATGAAGGGGTTTATAATAGCTTGTAAATTAGGAAAAGCATAATGGATCTAAATAATATTACAATGGACGATCTTAAGGCAAAATTTGCAGCCTTTGATAAAAAAACTTTAATTAAATTTGGTATCGGTTTTGGTTCAATTATTCTTTTCTTAATCATTTACTACGCAATACTAAATCCAATGGTAAAAGAGAGAAAAGCAAAATTTGACGATAAAATTTTAAAACAACAAGAGATACAAAAATTTGAAAACGATTATATTAAAATTAAATCGAGAATAAAAAAACTCGAACCAATTGTTGCAAAAAATTCTAGATTATTTCATTCAAAAGCAGAAGTTGAAGGCCTTTACCAAAGTCTTAGCAGATTTGCAGGAGCATATAGTCTTGTAATTTCAAAGATTGAGAAAAAAAAACCTGTACCAATTTTGAAAGCTGGAATAGCTCAACAAGCTGAAGAGCTATTAAAACCAAATCAGATTTCATACTATAAAATTCCAGTTGATTATGAGATAAAAGGTAACTTTTTAAGTTATATTAAATTTAAAAGAGCTGTAGCAAAATCTAAGAAGATGCTAAATTTTGATAAAGAGTTGATAAATGTAGTTCAAAACGATAAGAATGGTTCAGTGGTTGTAACAGGAGAATTAACGATAGTGGGGTTACCAAATGAATTTTTTTAAAATTTTATTTGCTCTTTTTATTTTGTTTTTTTTAACAAATAGTTTTGCTGATAATCATTCAACAGAACTAAGTGATGGAGTGAAAGAAATAGTAGATGAGTTGCAAGAGGATGAGGAAGTACCATTAAATGATCCCTTTGCTGGTAATGAAGGAACAACAGGATCATTAGATACAACCATACCTGATGAAGAAAAAGAAGACTTAATGAGTCTTTATAATTTTAAGCTTTCAGGACTTATTTCGGGAAAAGATAATAGTTATATTTCTTTAGTAAATTCTGGAGGAGAAATTGTTACAGTTACCTTAGGTCAATACCTAGGTAAAATCAAATTAGTTGATTTAAGATTGAATGAAGCAATCTTTGAAAAGGAAGATAAGTCTTTCATGGTTATTGATTTTAATAATGTGATTAGGGAGACAGATGAATACTAAAAAATATATAAAAATTTTTGGATTTATATTTTTTGCTTTTATTGTTAGCGGATGTCAGACAATGAAAGATGTGAATAAACCTTTTAAACATAATACACCATTAATAAAAGAAGATATTAAAAAAGATGGAAGTGCTGAAATACAAAAAACTTTAAAACTTGGACCAAAACCTGCTGATGGAAAAAAAGTTTATGGTAAAAGAAAAAAAATATCTTCGGAAGCTCAAAGAAACTATCTATTAATCCCTGATACTTTTCCACAATTAAAACAAAGAATTACCCTAAAATTTAAAAACCTAGATTTTAAAGAGACCATGAATTTAATGGGTAAAATTGGTGAAATAAATGTTCTAGTAGGAGACGAAGTTGCAGGAGCAATATCAGCTGAATTAGTTGATGTGCCATGGGATAAAGCATTTCAAGCTTTATTAGACATGAAAAATTATGCATCCGATATTGACGTTAAATCAAATTTAATAAGAGTACATTCTCCTGAAAATTTAACCGCTCAAGAAAATTACAAATCAGACAGAGCTCAAGCTGTTAAGCGAAAAGTTGAATTAGAGGATAGTGTTGAGCCAATTATTTCGGAAATATTTAGATTATATTACATAACTCCAGAACAAGCTAAAAAAACTATTGAGGAATTATTTACTCAAAGATCTGGAGATACTCAATTTGTACCGATACAAGTAACAGAAGAAAAAACAACTAGATCAATTATTGTAAGAGGAAAAGAAAGAGATTTAGATGTAGTTGATAAATTAATGAAAGAAATTGATATTAGAACTAAACAAGTTTTAATAGAAGCTTTTATTGTTGAAGCAAATTCAGATTTTGAAAGAACGTTAGGTACTAGACTTGGTGGTTACTACCAAAGAAATGATGAAATTATCGGTGGAATAGCTGGAGGAAGTTCAGGAAGCGCAGCTGGAACAGATCTAGGTACTGTTGCAACACTTGGAGGAGGAACTGACAGTCTCACAAATTTTGCTGTAGGAGGAGCTACTAGTGGAATTGGTATTTTAAAAAGAACAGGTAGCGGGGTATTAAAAGCTGAAATTACAGCTCTTGAAGCTTTAGGCTTAGGTAAAACTATTTCAAATCCAAAAGTATTTACCTTAGACAATCAGTCAGCTACAGTAACTCAAGGTGAAGAAATTCCATATCAAACTACCTCTGAAGGAACAACAACAACATCATTCAAAGAAGCAGCATTGAAATTAGAAGTTACTCCAAGCATAATTGGAGATGGAAATGTACTTTTAAGTATTAAAGTAAATAACGATACTCCAAATAGAGGTACAGAGTCAGATGAACCACCAATTAATAAAATGGAAATAGTAACTAAATTGCTTGTAGCAGATGGCGATATAGTTGTTATTGGTGGAATTAAGAAGAATGTTATGGCTAACACTAAAGGCCAAACTCCAGGAATAGGAAATATGCCTGTTATTGGTAATCTCTTCAAAGGAACTTATAAATCTGATAACTTAGATGAACTTTTGGTTTTTATAGCCCCAAGAATTTTATAAATGATTGACATAAGCAGAGAGTCGGAAATAAATCTTATCAATATACTTATCGATCAAGATATAATTTCTGGAAAAGATTTAATTGATATTAAAAAAGCTTCATCCGAAGGAAACAAATCTCAGCTTGATGCTGTTTTTGAACTAAAATTAACTGACGAAGAAAAAATCCTAAATCTTTTAGTCAAAGAACAATCTTTGCAAGTTGTTGACTTAACACAAATGGAAATTGCTGATGACATTAAATCAGTTTTACCATCAAACTACGTAAGAATGAATTTTATAGCACCATTTAAAATAGATGGTAAAACTTTGCACATTGCTATTTCTGATAGTTCAAAATTAAGCTTAATGAGAAACTTAAAAACAATTACTAAGAAAGATATCGAATTACATGCAGCTAAAGTTACCCATATATCAGATTTTATTCAAAAATTACTAAAAGAAGGGGAAACAACTATTGAAGCAATTCAAAAAAAGAATAAAGAAAAAATTCAAACTTTTGATTACGAAGTTGATGAAAATGCAGAAGTTCTAGATGAAAAACCAGAGGAAGATATAGAGGCATTAGAAAACGAGTCTGAAGTTATTAAATTTTCAACAGCAGTTGTAGCAGAAGCAATAAAATCCGGAGTATCTGATATTCATATTGAACCTTACAGATTTTCATCAAGAGTAAGATATCGTTTAGATGGTATGCTTCAAGAACAAGAACATTTTGCAAAGTTTTTACATTCTAATTATGGAGCTGTTGTTACTAGATTTAAAATTATGGGAAAACTAGATATTGCTGAAAGAAGATTACCACAAGACGGTGCTATTCCATTTAAAATCGACGGCAAAGTAGTTGATCTTCGTCTTTCAATTTTACCCACAGCAAATAATGAAAGAATAGTAATGAGGGTATTAAATAAAGATGCTGGTGATATTAGCTTAGAACAATTGAACTTTGATGAAA
>CACHJL010000030.1 GCA_902580135.1 uncultured Pelagibacteraceae bacterium
AAGACTTGTGTCATTTTTTATTATGTTTTTATTTTTGTCTTTTATAAAAATAAACTTTTGGTATCGAAATGCGTATATATTTTATTTCATTTGTTTGTTTTTGCTAATAGTAGTTCTTTTTTTTGGAATAACTGCCTCAGGTTCAAAAAGATGGGTTAATTTATATTTTTTAAACCTGCAACCTTCGGAACTAATGAAAATTGCAATAATAGTATGTTTTGCTAGATATTATCACCGAATTCAGAGTGCAGATATTCAAAGTTATCGATTTTTATTAATACCAATTGGATTATTAATAATCCCTTGCTATTTAGTTGTAAGTCAACCAGATCTTGGGACATCAATTTTAATTGCTGGAAGTGGTTTAGTTGTAATATGGCTGGCAGGTCTTAACATAAAATATTTTGTTTATTCCGGATTATTACTTTTGGTATCTTTTCCTTTTGTAGTTTCAATTTTAAAACCTTATCAAAAATCTAGGATACTGACTTTTTTTAATCCTGAAAGAGATCCTCTTGGTGCCGGTTATCAAATTATTCAATCCAAAATTGCTATTGGTTCGGGAGGTTTTTTTGGAAAAGGATTTTTAAAAGGTACACAAAGTTATTTAGAATTTTTACCAGAAAAACATACAGATTTTATATTTACTCTTTTTTCTGAAGAATTTGGTTTCTTGGGTTCTATTATATTATTACTTTTATATATTTTATTAATTTATAGAGTAATAAGCATAGGTTTTTTTGTAAGAAGTTTTTTTTCTAAACTTTACTGTTTTGGTTTTGCTTCAGCAATTTTTATATATGTTTTTGTTAATATAGCTATGGTTTTGGGTTTAATACCAATTGTTGGAGCTCCATTACCTATAATGTCTTATGGAGGATCTTCAATGTTATCAATTATGCTAGGCCTTAGTATTGTAATGAGCTGTAGAATATATAGCCAAGAACAAATTTCAAATTATTAAATATTTATTATATTATGAAAATACAAAAACCTATAATTTCAGATTTAATAACCGCTAATCAAATTAATAAAAGTTGTAGTGATGATATCAAAAATTTTACAGAGATTTTTTTTCAGTTAGAGTTTACTTGGATGAAAAATGCTTATAATGCGTTTAAAGATATTGATAAATATGTAATTCTATTATTTTTGATTAATAAGACATTCAGAGCTTATAAAGAGCATTTCTATACTTTATCATTTGAAGATTTAATGAATAACAAAACAATTGAAATTGAAAAAATAAGTATTATTGAAATAGTTAACGAGTTATCCATTACAAAAGAGACAGTAAGAAGAAAGTTAAATGAATTAAATAAGTCAGGAGTCATAAAAAGAGACAAAAAAAAAATTTCTGTAATAAATCCTTTTAACAACCAAAAACCAATTAATAATATTTTAGAATTATCAAAATTATTAACCTATGTTTCGCAAAGATTAGGAAAAATGTATAATTTAAATAATCTAGTTAGCAAAAACTATTATAATTTGATTAAAAAAAATTACACACTTCATTGGCATACTTTTTTGAATTTTCAGCTGCAATATTATTTAAGAATGAAAAAAAATTTTGGCACATTTGAAAATTTTTATATTTTTGGCACTTGTGCGGTAAATCAATCATATAACCTTAAAAATTCTTATAAAATTAATAATGCAGTTTCATTAAATGTGAACAATTATGCTAAAGTTGTAACAGATCATACAAAATACAAATCAAATGGATTAAATCCAACTACAATTTCAGAGTTAACAAATATACCAAGAGCTAGCGTTATTCGTAAATTAAAGGAGTTATTAAATCAAAAATTTCTTGTAAAAAATAAACAAAATTTATATTCAATAATTTCTATGAGAGAAAATCCTAATAAATTTTTAAAAATTGGAAATATATTCCAAGAAAATCAAGCATCATTGAGAAGTTGCTTAAAAGATTTATTAAATTTAACAAATATTTAATTTATTTACTATCAATCACTACAATTGTTAAGTCATCTTTTTGTACATGACCTTTATTTAAAATATCATTAATGATTATTTTCAATCTTTCATTATTAGGAGTTGCCTGATATTTTTTAATATAATTTTGAAAACCTTCTGAACCTAACATATCTCCATTTGGATTTTTAATCTCAGTAATGCCATCTGTGAAAATGTACATTGAACTATCTACAAAAGGTATTTTGTGTTCAGTATATTTTGTTTTAGCCATAATTCCTAAAGGCGGACCTGATTCTGAATAATTTGTAAACGATCCATTTTTAGAAAAAATAATTGGAGGTTCATGGCCTGCACTTGAAAGTAACATTTCTTTTTTTTTACTATCATAAATTCCAACTAACATTGTCACAAACATTCCTCTTGAAATAGTTTCACAAATTTCATTATTTAAATTGGTTAATAAATCTGCAGCCGAAAAATTAGTTTTGCTTAAAAAACTATATAAACTAGAAGCCTTAGACATTAGCAGTGAAGATTTAATTCCTTTTCCAGATACATCTGCAACACCAAAACCATATTTTCCATCGCCCAAATCTGAAAAATTATAAAAATCTCCTGAAACAACTTTTGCTGGGATATTTATACCCGCTATAGGAAAATTTTCTTTTTTATTTTTTGATAAAAGTGACTTTTGAATATCCCCAACCATTTCAACTTCTTTTTGAATTTTATTTTTTTCAATCATATCTTTAGCCATTTTTGCATTTCGAATAGCAAAGGCAGCCGGAGCTGAAAGAGTCTCCAATAGCTGTCTGTCTTCTTCTTGAAATAATTTGTTGTCAGTTTTTTTATTTAAACAATGAATAACACCAATACTTTCATTTCCAGCTATCAAAGGTGAACATAAAACAGAAAAAGTAGTAAAATTAGTTTTATTATCTAAATCAAAATAAAATTCTGCAATTTCCCTAATATCTTTTCTGACATCTCCTACTCTAATACATTTTTTTTGTTCAATTGCTTTTCCCATTACACCATCTTTTAAATCTAGTTTATATTCCTCTAAATAACCTTGATTAAGAGATGCAATGCATTCAAATTTTTTTTCTTTTTCGTTAATTAAAAAAATATTTGCTGCCTGTGCATTAATTCTATTTATTATTACTTTAAGAGCAGTATTTAAGGTATCATTCAAATCAAGAGAAACGGCAAACTCTTGATTCATTTTCGTAATTATACCAAGATCAACACTTTCTTTTGAAACCTCTTCAGTCTTTGGTTCTTTAGGTTTTTTTGGTTTAAATAGAAACATTTATTTAACTAGTATTTTAAGATCATTTTGATAGATTTTACAACATGGAGTTAATCATTAGTAGCCCCAATTTTTATATCCATATTCAGGATGCAGTTGTTGTTGTGCAGCTTCTTTTTAATGAAATTATAGAAATAGCTTCAAAATTCAAATTATAATTATTTATTATCTGTGGAACTAATTTTCGTTATTCTTATGGGTGGACTTTGGGGAAGTTTTGCCAATGTTTGTATACATCGTTTACCCAAGAAACAAGATGTTGTTTCAGGAAGATCGCATTGTCCAAAGTGTAAAAAAAAAATTCTCTGGTATGACAATATTCCGTTATTTTCTTATTTTTTATTAAATGGAAAATGCAGAAAATGCAAAAAAAAAATATCTATACAATACAGTCTTGTTGAGTTCATAAGTATTTTTTTATTTGTTAATATTTATTATCTTTACGGAATTAGTTTAACCTCAATATTGTTAATGATATTGGGTTTATCATTTATTATAGTTTTTTTTATTGATCTAAAACATTTTATAATTCCAAATTCAATTACTTTTCCAATGATGGCTTTAGGTTTTATTAAATCTTTTGATCCTAATTTAAACTCAATGTTTCCAAATTATGTACTTTCTTTATTAGGTGGATTATTTGGTTATGGAATTATTTGGTCAATTATATTTTTTTATAAACAAATAAAAAAAAAAGAAGGTATGGGGCTAGGGGATGCTAAACTTTTGGGTGTAATTGGATTCTGGTTTGGGTTGAAATCTATTCCATTTATAATTTTTTTATCTTCTACTATTGCTTTAATAAGCGTTATTCCCGATTTATTAAAAAAATCAAAAAGAATGTCATCTAAAATTCCTTTTGGTCCTTATATAATTGTGGGAACTTTAGTTTATTTGATATTCGAAAAGGAAATAGATAGCTTATTTTATTTATGAATTTTATAAGATTAATTGCTGCCATATTTTTTAGCGTATTATTCTTTAATAATTCCTTCGCATTAGATTGCAATAGAACAATTTCAGCTGCAGTAACTGTACAATATAGTTGTGTTGATGACGATTCATTAACTGTAACAGGTTCAATAATTTATAATAATGAAAATGCTGTTCTTGCAACACAGAAAGATAGCGTAACAGTTTCAAACTCAGGTACTATTAAAGTAACCGCAGAAGGAGGTAGTCTTGATAGTCCAATTCAAGGTCAATCATCATTAAACTTAACGGTAACCAATAGCGGTACCATATGGGCTCAAGATGATTATGGTATTAAACTTATAGAAGCTGAAAAAGTAACCATAACTAACGAAGCTGGAGGAACAATTAAAGGTACCCCTACAAGCAGCGGATCTCAAATTGCAGTTGGTGGAACTAAAATGGGAAATTGTGGAACTTGTGTAAATGGTTCAACAACATCCTCGGGAGAAGGTTTAACTTTATATAACTATGGAACCATAGATTCTGATAGTAGAACTGTATACGGAGGACATGCCAGCGGACACACTTCAAAAAAAACTAGAATTTATAATTATGATGGCGGAATGATTGATGCCACCAGTACCTCAGCAATTAAATTCCAATATGCAGAAGATTTTGAACTCTATAATTATAGTGGAGCAACTATACAAACTGGTACTGGTAATTACGCTGTTGATTTAAAAGGAGCGTCAACAATTACAATAGATAATGCTGGCACCATTAAACCAGGTGGTGCCTATGGTATTTTTTGTGATCTTTGTAGCAATATAACTCTTACAAATTCTGGCAATATAGAAGCTACAAGTGACGCTTTATTTTTAAGAGATATGACAGGAACAAATACCATTACTAACTCAGGTACAATAAAAAATACTTCTGGTGGCAGAGCGACCCAATTTAATGGAAGTACAGGTGTAACCTTAATAAATACAGGAACAATTGAGTCAGCCACTCAAGTTGCAGTTGGTTTTCTTGATAATGTTAATCCAACTTTAAAAAATTGGGGAACAATAAAATCGACAGCTAATAAATCAAAAGTAGTAGATTTTCCTCAAACTGATGGCACAGGAACTGGAGGAACATTAGAAAATTATGGAACAATTATATCTTCAACTGGATCTACTGGACAGGCAATAAGAGTTGGAGATGGTACGGCAACTTGGGATGATTTAAAAATAATTAATTCAGGTACTATTTCATCCATAGGTGAATCTGTGCTTGTTTCAGGTGGATCTGGTACAACTGGATTAAATATCACAACTAAAGGCGAGGGAACTTGGGTTGGAGAAATTGATATGGAAGATGCTGCTGTTACAATGACTTTAGATTGCAGTATTTCAAAAGATCAGGATATAGAAATTGAAGATAAAACAAACATGGTTGTTGTTAACAATTTATGCGGAAATGATACTTATGCTATTTTAGACTCATCTAAAAATGCTGATGCAGATAATTCAGAAACTAACGGTTACATAAGAATTTATGGAGAAGATTTAGATATAGATAGCCATAATAAAAAATACAGAACAGAAATTTTCTTAGCCAAACTAAATAATATATTTACATCTTCTGATGAAAATAAAGAACAAAGTACTTATTATTCTAGACAAAAAAGAGATAGTATTTATAAAAATTATGAAAACGGAATTTTAGGATATTTTAAAAAAAGAGATGAATTTAGCTTTTTTGACAAACCTTTCATAAGTTATTCCGACCAAAGAGCATCGTTTAATAATAGTGAATATTCAGGAAGTAAAAATTTAGCAATAGGATTTAAAAAACAAATAGAGATAGAGGAATTTAATGCATCAATAGTCCCTGTTTTTGGTTTATCGCAAAATAAAGTTGTAGATGTTGAAACAGAAACCAACCAATGGATTAAAAAGGGTTTTTCAAGTCATTTTGCAGGAGTGAATACATCCATATCTAAAAAATTTGATTATGATAATGAGAGCAATTTAACTTTAGAGATAAATGGAACATATGGTATTCACAAGTTACCAAAGTATATAACTAGTTTTACCGATGGTGATTTGTCAGTTGATGATGCAATTGACCAGGTTCTTGGAGCAGGATTTAATGTTAAATACTCAAAAGAAAATACTAACGGTTTTGTTTTAAAACCTTACACAGGTTTATCTATAAATAATACATTAAGTAATGATGTGGAAATTATTGCTGATGGCGAAAGCAAGGAAGCTGGACATGTTATGAATGGAGTTTTGGCAAAAAGGATAGGTTTTGATTTAACAAAAAATAATGAAAATTTAAATTTTGCTATTAATTTTAATCACCAGGATCAAGATGGATTAAAAGCTAATACTGCCAGCATTTATTTGAGTAAAAAAATTCAGCAAATTTCAAAATTAAGAAAAGAAAGAGAAAGAGAAATACCGGAGTTAGAAAAACTATTTGATCAATTGCAATTAGCAAAAGAAAATGAAAGATTAGCTGAAATTGCTGGAAAAACAGCAGAAGAAAATAAGATCATGAAAGATTTAATAATAAATTTGCTTAAAGAAAATCAAAAATTAAAAACTGAAAACGAACTATTTAACAATCAATAAAACTTATGTTTGAAAAAATAATTGATAACACTTCTACTATTATAGTTGGTAATTCAGAAAAAATAAAACTGACATTAGCAGCAATTGTATCAGAAGGAAGTATATTAATAGAAGATTATCCTGGGTCAGGAAAGACAACTTTTGCAAAAGCTATAACCCAAAGTTTAGGACTTGATTTTAAAAGATTACAATTTACTTCAGATCTACTACCAAGTGACATATTAGGTTTCAATATGTTTTCTAATGAAAACATAAAATTTCAAAAAGGTCCAATTTTTACAAATATAGTTTTAGCTGACGAGTTAAATAGAGGTAGTCCAAAATCACAAAGTGCATTTTTGGAGGCTATGGAGGAGAAAAATGTATCCATAGATGGAGTAAGTCATAATCTACCAGAACCTTTTTTTGTTATAGCCACTCAAAATCCGATGGATTCTTCAGGAACAAGTTCATTACCAGACTCTCAATTAGATAGATTTATGATTTCATATTCACTTTCAGATTTAAATGATGATGAAAAAATAAAAATGCTAAAAAAAGAAATCAATTTTACATCAGAAATATTTGAAAAAATTGATTGGTTAAAAATTAAAGAGAAAAAAAATAATATAATCGTTAAAGATAGAATATATAAATATGTTATTAATATCGAGCAAACAATCCAATCCATTGAAAAAAAAATTTATATTTCAGCAAGATGTTTAAAGCAAATTATTGATTTGGCAAAAGGGTGGGCAATCATCAATGATAAAGATTATGTTACTCATCAGGATATAAAAGACACCATTCCTTACATCTTAAGGCATAGAATCAAGTTTTTAAATCAGGAGGAAAAAATTGAGTTTGTTAAAAAAGAAATTTTAGAGAAAATAGATATAGATTAATGATAAAGCAATCTGCTCTGCGATTTGTAGATATTAATTTTAAAAGGTTGATTAAATTTAAAAAAAATTCAAGAATTTATATATATCCAAATCTCAATGGAATTGGTCTTGCAATATTTATTTTTTTTTGTTTTTTAATTTCAGTATTTTATGAAAATAATTCTGGTCTACTATTATCAATAGTTATATTTTTCATTTTTTTTATATCTATTTTAATATCTCATCAAAATATTAACTATCTAAAACTAAATTATAATAATGTATTTTATGTAGAAGCTGATCAAAAAGAAAAATTAGGTTTTACAATTTTAAATTTATCAAAAGAGAAAAAATTAAATATCAATATAACTTATAATAATTCAAATTTAGGAAATTTTGATTTTTTGAAAAGAATAAGTTTATTTAATTTAAATTATATTAACGATTCAAGAGGAGTATACGCACTAGATGATATTTCATTAAATTCTATCTATCCATTTGGAGTTATAAACACAAAAGTAAGTTTTAAACCTAATTGTGAGGTGATTGTTTATCCGAAAAGTTTAAGGCCAAATCAGGATTTATTAAATGAATTTAATATTAATAAAGATATCAAAGCCGATGAATTTGATGGTATCGATGATTTTAAAAATGGTGATAGTCTCTCAAAAGTTGCTTGGAAAAAATCTACCTTAGAAAAAAAATATATTAAAACATTTAAAGATAACCAAAAATCACAAAAATTAATTTTAGATTTAGATAAATATAACAATATTAAGTTTGAAAGATTACTTAGTTATTCAACCTATCTAATTAAATATTTTTATCAAAGAAAAATAAGTCTTACTTTTAAACATAAAGAAAATATTTTTTTGTTAGATAATAAAGAAAAATCTTTAAATCAAATTTTTAGGTATTTGGCCAATGTTAAGATTTGATAAAAAAATATCTATAATAACATTTCTTTTATTGTGTTTATGCATATTCAATCTATCTGAGAATTTAAATTTTAATAATTTTTTATATTGGGGAATTTTATTTGTTATAAGTTTTCTTTTTTTAAATATAGAATTTAAATTAAAATCATTTTTTGTCGGTATTTTTGCAATTGGCGCGTTATATATCCAGCTAATTTTAAATCAATATGTTATGTCTGAAGAGTTTTTTCTTAATTGTTTAGGCACACTCTTAATTATAAAAATTTCTGAATTAAATAGTAAAAATAATTATTTATCATTCAATTTAATTTGTATGATTATTTCAGTTGCAAGTTTAATTAAAGGCCAAGGAATAATTAGTACCTTAACTTCTTTTTTAATTATAATTTTATTAGTCATCAATATGTATTTGACACAACAAAAGGAAGTTTTAGATTATAGCTTTAAAAATATAATTAAGTATCTTGGTTTTGGTCTTAGTATTTTTCCTTTTATAATTATTTTTTATTTAATATTTCCAAGAGCTGAATTTAGTTTTAAACTTTTGGATAATTCAACAAGTTCTCTAGGTATTCCAGATAATATTAATCTTGGTTCTTTTAGTGCATTTTCTAATTCGGATGAGGAAATTTTTACATTAATAAATGATAGTTACCAACAAGATGAGTTATATTTCAGAGTAAAAATATTTGATTATATGGAGAATAATCATTCTTGGAGACCTTCTTCCAGTTATTTTTTATTTAATAAATATAGGGATAGTTTCAAAATTAAGGAAAATACTGATCTGAATAGTTCTTACCATATAATTTTAGAACCTTACAAAAAGAAATGGATACCAAGCTTAAAAAATTCCCAAATAATAACTGATAATATAAAAATAACAAAAGATTTATTTAATCAAACTTTTATTAGTAGTGAGATTGTTGATAAAAAAAAACAAATAAATTTTAATAAAGTAAAAACTGTTTTTTACTTAGGTGATGAAATAAAAAATTATTATACATTAATTCCTGATAATATTTCTAATAAATTAAAATTATGGGTTAAGAATAATAATACTTCTTCGCATTCGGAATTTATTAATAAGATAAATAAAAGATTTTCTGATGGATCGTATTATTATAATTTAAGTCCAAAAAATGTATCTCTTAACAACTACGAAAATTTCTTCTTTAATGAAAAAGAAGGATACTGCGAATATTATGCTGGTACATTTGTTTTACTTGCAAGATTAGCAGGAATACCAAGTAGAATTGTTACTGGATATCATGGAGGTGAATTTAATGAAATTGGAAATTTTTTCTCATTTAAACAAAAAGATACACATGCTTGGGCTGAGGTTTGGTTAGATAAAAAAGGGTGGGTGAGAGTTGATCCAACTAAAGCAATCCCGCAAGAAAATATAATCAATAGTTTAAATAATGTATTTATAACTG
>CACHJL010000031.1 GCA_902580135.1 uncultured Pelagibacteraceae bacterium
ACAAAAATTAGAAAGGGAAAGAAATAAAGATATAAAATTATTTTTACGAAAAGAACAGGCAATTATACGAAAAGAACAGGCACAAAGACAAAGAAAATTTTTAGAAGAACTTAAACTAGATAAACAAATTGAAAAATTTAGAGTAAGAGAAGTAAAAGAATTAGAGAAATTAGAAAAAATATCACTCAAAGAAAAAAGAGAAGATTATTCTGGACTACAAGAAAGAATAGAAAAATTAAAAAATAAATACAGATTATTAAGAGATCAAAAAATTAGAGAAAGAGTAGAAGCTCTTGGAGTTAAAATAAGAGAAGATGATGGTAGAGAGATACTTTTACAAAAAGAAAAAGAATATTACTTAGCTAGGCAAAAAATAGAGTTAGCTTTAGAGAGTTTTTATAGGAGTGCAAATAGCTTAGTTTTTCAATTAAACAAAAGGTATATTACTAGACATATGTCGATATTAAAATGTATTGATAGAAGATTTGAAACAGGAGAAATTTTTATTAAATGGGATGAATCTATAGACGAAGAATGGTTAATATTAATTTATATAAAAGATAATTCTCCAGATAAAGGAATAGTTATTGAAGACAAGTCAAATGACGAAAAAAGTTTATCACATGAGTTTAAACCCAGTGAAATATTTAAAGCATCAGATATGATGGTTGATGCTTTGACGCAACTGATATCAAGAAAAAGAAATAAAAAAGAATAAGTTAATTAATTAAATAAGATATTTTTACTCACTTACATAAACTGATACACCTCTAGAATTGATATCAATATCAAATTTTTTATGAAGAGGAGGAAATGCTCTTTGGGAACAGTCTAATCTATCACAAGTTCTACAAGAAACTCCTATTGGTAATTCAGATTTTTTATCATTTAAATCTAGATTTTCAGTATATACAAATTCCTTTGCATACTTAGCTTCACACCCTAGACCAATCGATAACATACTTTTTTTTTGTCCGTATCTACCAACTCCTTTTTCCACTGTTCTTGCAATACAAACATATTTCTCCCCATTACTCATTTTACTCACTGCAGCTTGAATTACACCTGGTCTTGAAAAAGCAGAATAAACATTCCATCTCGGACAAGCTCCACCATAACGAGGAATTTCTATTCCTGATAATGAAAATCTTTTAGAAATATTTCCTGCAACATCGACTCTTAGAAAATGAAATGGAATACCAGGCAAATTAGGATCCTGTAGGCAAGTCACTCTATGAGCAACTTGTTCAAATGAAGTAGCAAATGTATTTTGCAAAAGTTCTAAATCATATTTTAATTCTTTGCACTCTTTATGAAAAAGTTTATAAGGCATTAAAATTGCGGCACCACAATAATTTAAAAGTGCTACTCTTGTTAATTTTTTAGCCTCTTCTGAAGGAAAGTTAAAAGTAGATAAGTATTCATCAATTTCTTTTGAAGCACCTTGTTGAGAAATTTGTGCTGCAGCGTGTAGTTTTTTTGTTTCAATAGACAGATAATCTGATAAAAATAATTCTTTTTGTTTAGCTTTATATATTTTAGAAAAAGGTTTTCCTTCTTCAGGGATAATATCTTTTACAATAATTCCATATTCAGTATTTAAAAATTCACAAAGCGCGATGTATCTTGTTCTATTATTTTGCTTAACTTTTTCAAAAATATTATTTGCAAAATTTTCTAATTTAGGAAAAAAATTTTTATTTTCTTGTAAAAAGTCAGAAATTACTTCTCCTGGGAAAGCTGCTTTTCTGCTATCAATTATTTTACCAGATATATTTTCAAGTTTATTAACAATTTCATGATCTTTTTGTTTAAAGTTATCACCCAGCTTAATCAAAGCTCTTGCAATTTTTGGATTTGTATTAACCAAATCTTTTACTTCAGGACCAAGAATATCTAGGTCTTCAAATAATTCATCTCCTAATAACTCTGAAATATTATTTTCTAGATTTAAATCTGCTTTACTTGTTAAATCTGAAAGTTCTATTCTTAATTTTTCACAAGCTTTTATTAATAAATCTCCATCTATTTTTCTTTTACCTTTTTCAATTAGGTTTAAATAACTTGGAGAAATATTAAGATCCTCGGCAAGTTTGTTTGCTTGCATACCCAATTGTCTTCTAAAAGCCCTAATTTTTGGCCCTATTTTACTATCTATTTTACTCATTTTACCATTTGTAAATTTTGTAAATTTATCTTTACAAAAAATTTATCATATTTACAAGTAAAATCAATATTTAAGTAGATTTTGTAAATTATGTAAATTATAAAATTTACACAATGGAAAAAAACAAAATTAAAAATACTGAAAACAACCATCAAATCACTAGTCAGAATGAGCAATCTGAGCAACAAACTAGAGGGGTTTATCTAAGAGATGATCATTGTGATTGGGGATCAAGTGGCATGAACGAGTTTACAGAAGAATTTACTCAGAATAACTAGTTCATAGTTTTAACTTAAACTTAACCATCATTAATAGAGGGATTTTAATTATGTCGGCAGAAAACGTGTCTTATGATCTAAAGAGATTTGTAGGAATTAAAAGGGATTATTCTGCAGAGGAAGTAGAAAGGTTAAGAGGGTCAGTTAAAATTGAGTATTCAATGTGCAAACATCAATCTCAAAAATTGTGGAAATTATTAAATTCAGAACCTTATATTAACACTCTTGGTTCACTTTCTGGAAATCACGCTGTTCAACATGCAAAAGCAGGTTTAAAAGCAATATATCTTAGTGGCTGGCAAGTAGCAGCAGATGCAAATAGTGCAGGTGAAATGTATCCAGACCAATCATTATATCCTTACGATAGTGCTCCAAAATTAGTTGAAGCAATGAATAATTCTTTAACTAGAGCAGATCAAATCCAGCACATGGAAATAATTGATGGTGATATGGAAGAAAAAAAAAGAGTTGACTACATGTTACCGATTATTGCTGATGGAGAAGCTGGTTTTGGTGGACCTTTAAATGTATTTGAACTTGCAAAAAAATTTATAAAAGCTGGAGCTGCAGGAGTACATTTTGAAGATCAACTTGCTAGTGAAAAAAAATGTGGACATATGGGAGGTAAAGTTTTGGTGCCGACAGGTACTATGGTTAGAAACCTTAAAGCTGCAAGATTAGCTGCTGATATTGCAGATGTCCCCCTTATAATTCTTGCAAGAACAGATGCTAATGCTGCTAAATTAATTACTAATGATTTTGATGAAAATGATAAACCATTTTTAACTGGCGAAAGATCTCCCGAAGGATTCTTTTATGTAAAAGAAGGAATCCAACAAGCAATCTCTAGAGGACTTGCTTATGCACCTTATGCTGATTTAATATGGTGTGAAACTGCTACTCCAAATTTAGAAGAAGCAAAAAAGTTTGCAGATGCAATTCATGAAAAATTTCCTGGTAAACTATTAGCTTATAATTGTTCACCTTCTTTTAACTGGAAAAAACATTTATCTGATGATGAAATAGCTTCATTCCAAAAAAAAATTGGAGAAATGGGTTATAAGTTTCAGTTTATCACTCTGGCCGGATTTCATACTCAAAACATTGCAATATTTGAGCTAGCAGAAAAATATAAAACTGAAGGTATGACTGCTTATTCAAAAATTCAACAACATGAATTTTCTAGAGAAAAAGATGGTTATACGAGTGTAAAACACCAAAGAGAAGTAGGAACATCCTATTTTGATGCAGTTTCAAATACAATTAGTTCAGGAAAAAGTTCTACTACAGCAATGGAAGGTTCAACAGAGTCTGAACAATTTTAATTAGATTTTAGTTTTTGAACTTGATCCCACGCTGAATTAATCGCTCTCATCTTTGCTTTACTTTCATCTATAACTTCTTGTGGAACGCCTTTGCTCATAAGCAAATCAGGATGATGTTCCTTGCTTAATTTTAGGTATCTTTTCCTTATAATCTCAATTTCATCATCTGGTTTGCTTTCTAAAACTATATAAGGGTTAAGTTTATCCGAAGATTTTCTGCTTTCTTTTATGCTGTTAAATTGAATTTCACTTAATCCAAATATCTGAGCAATGTGTTCAATCATATGAAGTTCAGAGTCACTAATATTTCCATCTGCCTCTGCTATATAAAATAGTATATTTATAACTTCTTCTAATACATTAATATTTCCTTTGTAAACTTGTGCAATTTGTTGAGCGTATTGCTCATAACCAGTACTTTCTTCTTTTGCCTTATTAAATATTTTTCCAACTTGATCTAACTCATTATCTGGAATTCTAAGTTTGTCTTTGACAGCTATCAGCTCTTCCTTGCTTATCTGGCCATCAGCTTTACTTAGTTTGGCAGATAACACTATTAGAGATAAAGCAAAAATTTGTTGAGGTTGAGCAAAAGCACCAAGGTTAGCTCTAGATTTTGCTCTAGATATTTTTCCTCCTATTAAAGAACCAAGCAACATTCCAAAAGGTCCTCCTAGAGATAAACCAATCATTCCACCAATTAAACTTCCCCAAATAGCCATTATTCAAAATTTTTTAATTTATATTCCCAATTTCCCATTTTAGAATAAGAAACTCTTATTATTAAATTGTTTTCTGGATTGTACCATATATCAAAATTTAATTTCTTATCATTAGGCAAACTATCATCTTTTGATTTTAATTTAAAATGTTTAGTTAAATATTCTTTATTATTAATAGTAATTTTTTCTTTACCAATAAAAGTCACAACTTGCTCTTTAACGCTTCCTGATAGAGGGCTAATTTGTTTACTTGATTTAAAAATCTTATGATTCCACCAATTTCCTATTATACAATCCGAAGAAGCCTCTCCCTTATATGAAGATCCATCAATTATAAATTTATTTGATGATTTATCATATTTTAAATTTACATATTTTTCCTTATCGTTTTGAAATGTATTTGACTTGAAGTAAATTAATTTATCATTTTCATACTTTTCTACTGCTTCACTTAAAATAGAAAAAACAGTCACACCTAATAATTTGACTTTAAACTTAGTGTAATTTTTTACTGTCATAATTTCGTTTTTCTTCTCGAAAAAATAATTTGTGTATCCAATTACCTCTCCATTTAGAACAACATCCATTTCAATTTTTTTTAAACCTTCGTAGTGATTAGTGTGAGCAAAAGTTTTTGATGTAAATAATAGTATAATAATTAAAATATATTTTCTCATTTTATTGGATTTTATTTTAAGAAAGTATAAATAATAGTTAAAAAAAATGTTTTTAACTATAAAAAAAATACCAAAAGTTTCTTGGAGTTCAAAAAAACCTTTAAATTTGAAGCCAAAAATTACAACATTTTTCTTTTTGTGCTTTGGTCTAAGTTTATTCGGAATAGGAGAGGGTTTATTATTAGTTTCTCAAACTGGAGCATCTCCATGGAGCGTTCTAGCCCAAGGAATTTCTTTACATGTTGATTACTCAATTGGAACGATTACTTTTTTTACAAGTTTATTTGTAATTTTTCTTTGGATTTTTTTAAACGAAAAACCTGGAATTGGCACAATTTTAAATGCAATAATTATTGCCGTTATGATTGATGTTTGTTTAAAATATATTCAAGCACCTGAACACATTATTGCTAAATTTTTTTTAGCGCTTTTTGCAGTAATTATTGTTGGTATTGGAAGCGGTTTTTATTTAATTGCAAACTTAGGCCCCGGTCCAAGAGATGGATTAATGACTGGTTTACAAAATAAAACTAGATTACCCATTGCACTTGTAAGAGCTTTTTTAGAAATAACAGTTGTTTCAATTGGATGGTATTTGGGAGGCACAGTTGGATTTGGCACTTTAATGTTTGCTTTTGGAGTTGGTCCTGCAGTTGCTCTTGGATTATATATAGTTAGTAAAAATTTTTAAGCGGCTGAAGCTGATTTTTCGATTCTTTTTCTTTCATGAGGATTTAAAATAGCTTTTCTTAATCGACATGAAGAAGGTGTAATTTCAAGTGCTTCATCAGTATTTAACATACTTAACTGTTCAGCGATTGACATTTTTCTGACTGGTGTAAGAACTACATTTTCATCTGTACCTTGTGTTCTCATATTAGTAAGTTTTTTACCTTTCATAACATTAATAATCATATCCCCAGGTTTTGGTGATAAGCCAACTATCATTCCCTCATAAACAGGATCATTATGAGTAATGAACATTTCACCTCTTGCTTGTAGATTAAAAATTGCAAATGCAACAGCTTTGCCTTGTTCCATGGAAATTAATGCACCATTTCTTCTACCTTCCATTTCACCTTCAAATTTTCCGTATGAGTGAAAAATTCTATTTATAACTCCAGTTCCTTTAGTTAATGTAAGAAACCTACTAGTGTAACCCATAAGTCCTCTTGTTGGTGCATGAAAAACCAATCTTTTTTTATTTTTACCAGTATCTTTAAGATTAATTAATTTACCTTTTCTTCTATTCATAGAGTCTATTACTTTTGAAGAATATTCTTCTTCTAAATCCATTGTAATTTCTTCTATTGGCTCTAATTTTTCTTCATTTTCGTTTTTTTGAAATAAAACTTTTGGGGGACTTACAGTCATTTCAAATCCCTCACGTCTCATTTGGGTTAATAATATTTCTAACATTAGTTCTCCACGTCCACTGATTTCAAAAGAATCTTTGTTACTATTTTCTGAAAATGTAATTCCGACATTATTCTGAGCTTCAGAGACTAATCTTTCTCTAATTTGAGTACTGGTTAATTTTTTTCCTTCTGTTCCCGCTAATGGAGAGCTATTTACAGTAATTTTAATTGACATTGTAGGAGGATCAATTGGAGTAGCTTTTATAGGTTCAATGACCTCTAAATCACATATTGTATCAGCAACGTTAGCTTTCTCTAATCCAGCTATGACAACTATATCCCCGGCTTCACCAATTTCTATTGGAACTTTTTTGGTTCCTTCATATCTAAATATTTTTGTTAATCTTCCTTCATCAACCTTATCACCACCAAGATTTATCGCTTTTATTTGCTGGTTTGCTTTAGCTGTCCCTTGAGATATTCTCCCAACAAGACTCCTCCCTAAAAAATTATCTGCATACAACAATGTAGATAGCATGGCGAAAGGTTTTGAATTATCAAATTTGGCCGGCTTAACATGATCGATAATTAAATCTAATAATGGATTCAAATTTTCTCTTGTTCCTTCAATTTCACTACTTGCCCAACCAGATCTTCCACTTGCATATATAACTGGAAAGTCTAATTGATCATCATTGGCATCTAAACTGACAAATAAATCAAATGTCTCATCTAAAACCTCGTTAGCTCTTTGATCTGCTTTATCTAATTTATTAATTACAACTATTGGTTTTAATCCTTGCTTTAATGCTTTTGCTAGTACAAATTTCGTTTGGGGCATTACTCCTTCTGATGAGTCTACTAGAAGCAAGGCTCCATCTGCCATACTCAAAACTCTTTCTACTTCTGCAGCAAAATCCCTGTGACCCGGAGTATCAATTATATTTACTCTTGAATCTTTCCAATTAATTGATGCTGGTTTAGCTAAAATTGTAATACCTCTTTCTTTTTCAAGCTCACCGGAATCCATTAGCCTTTCATCGACCACTTCATTATCTCTGAAAGAGCCGCTTTGTTTCATTAGATTATCAATTAAAGTAGTCTTACCGTGATCGACGTGAGCAATTATAGTTATGTTTCTAATTGAGGTTGTCATTTGTGCGCCGTTATATAGAAAAAAAAATAATTGAAAACAGTTAAATAACGATAAATTTTAACAGTTTTTGTCTTCAATTAGTAAGTGATGGATTCAACCCTTTTAAAATTGTAGATTAGTCTAATGTGGTTTCTTAGAAAAAGACTACATAAATTTGTTAGATTGACCATCAGACCGCCCTGAATAGGATGACTAATTTTCTCTAGAAAGTTCCATAGAGTAGATAAATTCCATAAGCAGCAAAAGTTATTCCTGTAAGACGTAATAAAATTGAAGATATAGCTGTTTTAATTGAGAAGTAACCTATAGCAACACCAAAGAGATGTAGAGCCGATGTTCCACAAATAAATCCTAAAACAAATAAGATTGGATTTGCAGCTGCAGGAATTTCTAACCCATGAGCAGTTCCATGAAATAAACCAAAAATTCCTACAAAAACCATTATTAATTTTGTTGGTATTTTTTTTTCAATACTAATTCCAAATCCTAAAAGTATAACAGATAAAATAATTCCAACTTCTACAAAATAAAACTCTTCAATAATTAATAAAAATCCAAACAAACCTCCAATCGTCATAATAATCACAAAAGTTGATGGAACTGTCCAAATAGCCCTTCCACCAATTTGTGCAGATACTATCCCAACACTTATCATTGCAAGAAAGTGATCCAGGCCTAAAACTGGGTGAGACATCCCATCATAAAAACCAATCTTACTTATAAAATTGTGTGCAAGCACGGGTAATGGATAAACTAATAAACAGATAAGAAAAATAATAAATTTTTTATTTAACATAATTTTTTCTTTTAAAAAATATTTTTTTTATAATTAAATATAATAAAAAAAATAAAACTAATAAAATAATATGTGGAATATATGCTGTAACATCAAACTTTTTCCAGTGGACTATATCCATATAAGGCCCTATATAAAAAATTATTGGTGTCCAGGTGAGTATTTTTTCAAAAGTATTAGAACCAAAAAACTCAGCTTCACCAACTGCTAAAGAATAGTTTCCAATATTATCATTATTATAAACTTTAATAATGTAAGTTCCTGATTTAATTAAAAAACTTTTTTTAAAACCTGTATCTTGATTTATTTCTCCACCAATTTCTGGGCCTTTCCAATACCAGTCTCTTGCATATGGTTCATACCAAGGTTCCCAGTTAAGTTTTGATCCATTAGCTTGATATAAAATATTATTATTTTCATCTAAAATATCTAAAGATAGCCATTTATAATTTTCATTTACTTTTGGACTTAATATTCCTGCATAAAATAGAAAATCTTTGTTACTTATTATTCTGTAATAATGAGGCCTACCTATTAGCTTTCCATAATATGCCTTAGAAATTTCAGGATAAATTACTTCATGTGGATTTTCTAAAGAAGGAGAATAATTTATAAGTTTAGGTTGATGAGCAAAAGCTTTAACAGAAAAAACTATTAAGAAAAGACCAATAATAAATCTCATTTTTTTATACTATAATTATTATTTTAATTTTGAATTATTTCTCTAATTTAACGTTAATCCAGTTGAACCTAACTTGTGTTTTATTAAATGAATATCTGGACCTATATCACTTTCCAATTTTGTATTAACAATACATATTTTATCACCAGCAGAACCCTCGCCACAAATAGCATAAAATGGACCTAAAAAAGTAGTTATTATTTCTCTAGAGTTTATTATCACATTTAGTTCTGTCATAAGATATTTTCTAATTTCACTAGCTTTGTAAGCACATCCTCCATATGTTTCACAATTGAATATAATCTCACCAGCATTAATATTGATATATTTTTTTGAATTTACACACATTCTATTTGAACCAATAGGTGAACATTGATATTCTTTAGATTCTAAGA
>CACHJL010000032.1 GCA_902580135.1 uncultured Pelagibacteraceae bacterium
TCTTACAAGAGAATTTTTAGCCAATTTAAAAAATTCTTTTTCAGTTAGTTTATTTAAATTATTATTTAAGAGTAAAAGATATTTTTTTTCTGTTTCTATATCTACATTAGTTATTATTTCATTATCAACTTTACTTATAATTATTATTTCTTGAGCTTTTATATTATTTAACAAAAGAAAAGATATAATAATATACGTAAATAATTTTTTTACTTTCATTCGTTAATTTAATGAAGCTGCTGCTGGTTTCAATTCTGCAAATGGTATAAATCTAATAGTAAATAAAAGGCTTTTATCTGGAATCAAACTTCCATCTTGATAGAACTTTTTATTAAACTCCGCAGAAGCAATCAAACAATCAGTTTCATATGAATAAATAAGGTTATAATACTCAGTAAAATCATTTTTTAAATCTTTGCTAGTGTTAAATTTTAAAAAATTTTCTTCATTTAATTTAATAGTTGTTTCATTAGAGATTATTTCATTATCACCTAATTCTCCGTCTACCGAAGTAAATTTAAAATTCGTTATAAAATTATTTACATTAACTGAAGTTGCAATTGAATCATAATTGGAACCATTTAAATTCTCATCATATGAAAAACTATAGTCAAAATTTAAAATACTATTTGGGTAATAAGATAAGTTTCCAACAAAATCAGTCCTTGTTTTGTTAAGTTTTGATTTAGTTGGTAAATTATCATTTTTTTTATCACTAATGGAATTAGCAATGTTAAATCCGATTATCTTTCTATTGAGTGTATTTCTTTTTTCATATTCTAAACCCATGGATAAGGATTTTCCACCTTCTACAATTTCGTTTGTTCCAATTCTATTATGTGAAAAGATATTATTGTAATCCAATCTTACATCTTTATTTGATATATTTTTTGTATTATTTGGACTGTATCTAAAAGCCATAATTGGTTTTAAATAATTTATAGAATTTTCATTGATCTTTTTTAATGGCATGCTTGTTTTTAATAATAATGAACCAAAAATTTCATAATCTTCTTTTTCCACATAGCTTGAAGAATTTTCAGTATAAGAATTAAAATTCTTAATTAAAATATCATAATTACTTAAAAAGCCAGATTGTGAAATTATATTATTTGATTCAAATAAAAAATCGTTAATTAATAAACTTTCATATTTATTTGTATCATAATTTTTTTGGAAACCATTTGAAATAAATTTGAAATTACCATTGTAATTTTCTGGAATGATTATATTTTTTGTGTAGGTAAAGTTTGGCAATATATATTGAAATCTGTCAGTATCTTTTTTTGATAAATCTTCATAAACTGTAAAATTAGTGTCTAAATTTGTATTAGCATCGATATTTTTTTCAATATTTAGCTTTGTTGTAAGCAAACTTTCATTTTCTATTAATGGTGAAGAGCTCGAAAGGTTGTGAATTTTTAAATAATCATCGTTTGACACATCTTGAAATTTAAAATCAAAATTAGTTTTAGCATTTAATTTACCATCAATTTTTGCATATATATGCGTATTAGTATTTTTTCCATCATTGTTTAAACTAAAATCTGATACTAAATTTGATTTTTCAAAAGCCTGTCTATACTCAGATTGTAATATAAATTTATCATCAGCGTATATTCTTGGATTAAAAGTCATGTCTTTATCCTCATTAATTACTTTAAAATAAGGAATATTTACCCAGCTCCCAAAATTATTTGAACTTCCATAAACTGGAGGTAAAAACCCAGTCTTTCTTTTAACACTTGGATCTGGATGACTGAAAAATGGGAAATATAATATTTTTTTGTCAAAAATTTTTAACCAAGAGTTTTTGTATTCAAATACTTTATTTTTTTTATCATGCACAAATTCTCCCGCTTGCAATTCCCATCCTGGACAACTTTTATTTTCGGTATTACAAGTAGTAAATGCTACTTTATAAATTTTAGTTTTATTATCATCAGAAGTGGCACCCTTACCTTTTAAAATTGGATCATTTTTAGGATTTCCAAAGTATGAATCCATAAAATTCACTTTCAATTCTTTACCTGCAATTTCATTATTTTTAAGATTTATTTTAGCATTTTCAAAACTATATTCATTATTACTATTATCAATGATATTAGTTTTGTCTGATGAGATAACTTCATTAATTATATCAAAAATAAAATTTTCTTCTAAATTAAAAATATTTTGCTTATTATCCTTAATTACTGTTTCTTTATTCGTGTAAATTTTTTGTAATTTTCTATCATAAAAAAGATCACTAGAATAAACGTAATACTTATCTTCAATTCTAATGAAAGTTTTACCAAAAGTTTGTACTAGATCAGTTATTTGATTATAAATTATTTTTTTTCCCTCAAGATAAATGTTATTTAATTTGTCAAAAAATTTAACATTATTAATTATTGTTAATTCGCTATCTTTTTTATTATAGATTGACTCATCTCCCTCTATTTCAATTTTTTTTTTTGGTATATTGGCCTTAACATTTAAACCAGTGATTATATTTCCTTCTTCTAGTAATTTAATATTTGAAGAATTAATATTTATTTCATCAGAAATTAAATTTTTTTCTAATAATACAAATATTAAAAAGATACAAAATATTATTTTATAATTCATTTATTCTAACTATTACTAACGAACAAATTAACAAAAGAATCAAATGAGGCAACCATATTGATAGACCTATTGGCAATGTTTCATTTGCTCCAAATATACTTGAGAAATAGTTTAAATAATAAACTATAACGGATACAAAAACCCCAATAACTATTGTAAAGAATTTAGTTTTAATAAATTTAAATTTAATCATTATTAAGAAACCTAATACTGTCATTAATAGAAAAAAGATAGGCATGCTATATAATTTATTTAAATGCACCATTACATTAGTTGTTGAATATCCTATTTTTGAGTAGTTTTCTGATAATTCATACAGTTGATATAAATTTAAGGAATTAAGATTGGAAAATAAATTTGCAATTATTTCTCCATTGAACGAAGAATTATATTCAAAATTAGATAACTTATTATTTTGGTCTCTATTATTAATAATTTTTACATTATATAACTTCCATAATTTTTTAGAAATATCTGCTTTTTCTGCAACAATCGTATTAGGCATTTTAAATCTAGAAGTAGTTTGAGTTATAGTTATTTTTTCTATTAAATTTTCTTTAAATTTCTTAGCATGTATTATGTTAATAGTTTCACCAAATTCTTCTTTTATCCAAAGTCCAGATTCATTAACAACCGCAAGATATTCATTTTGTTCCGAAAAATTATTCTTTAAATTATAGTAATGACTTTTTAAATTTGATGAAAATGAGTAATAAAATATTAAAATTATTACACCTATAAAAATAGATAAAATAGATAAAATTGATAAAATTTTAAGATAATTAATTCCATTATTATTTAAAATTTCAATTTCATTTCTATCGTTTAGGTAAATATAAAAAAATTTTGTTGTAATTAAAAAAATAAATGGAAATAGTTCGAATAAAATAGAAGGTGTATTTAATAGAGCAAGCAACAAAGGATAGTATGTCTTAACTTCACGATCATCAAAAAACTTTAGTTCTTCAAAAAAATTTAATATAAAACCAAGGCTTAAAAAAATTACAGATACGACTATAAAATGAAATAAGTAAGTTGTGACTAAGTATTCTTGATATCTTTTAATTATCATAAAATTTTAAATTTTGGTTTTGTTTTCAAGATTAAAAATAAATAATAAATAATAATCAATATTATAGGAAAAGAAGTTATAAATAGATCTAAATTTATTGACTCTGAAATGAATTTAAAACTTATCTGTGAAATAATAACAATTAAAAATCCTACAAAAAAAATAATAAATCTACGATATTTTAAATAAAGATTTTTTTTTGGTTTTAAAATTAAACTTGATGAAACCAGAGCGAGAACAAATATATAAAAAGGAACAACAACTCTCTTAAACATTTCTTGAGATATTTGTTTTACTTTCCTATTTTTACATAAAATATTTTTTTGGTAATCTTTATTATTTAAATAATAATCAAATAAACAATTTATTAAATGAAGAGAATTTATTTCTTGTATTTTTTGGTGTGTAACTGTTTTCGTGTTGAATTTTGACAGATCATATTCGGTTTCTTTGAAATTTATATTAAATACATTTTTATCATTAATATTTGTAATACCTCCATTTAATAATTTTATTTTATATTTTTCATCTAATTTTATTATTTTTGCATTTTCAGCAATAATTATTTTTGAACTATCGTCAGTTATTTTTTCATGGATAAAGATTTTTTCAATATTTCCATTTTGATTATATTTTTCAATGAAAATTGTTAAACTTTTGAAAACATTAATAAATTTTTTTTCAGAAATTAAATTTGGTAAAAAATCTATATTTGAATTTTTAAGATATGTTCTACCTAAGTTTTGTGTATAGGGTACTACTAGTATATTTAAAATTAGTTGCAATATTACAAATAAGATAGAAAATTTAAATAGAAAATTTATGAAAGATATTTTTTTTATACCATTTGTCCAAAAAACTAATATTTCGTTGTTTTCTTCATATTTATTAATTATATAAAAAACAGATATAAAAAATATAAATATTAAAATTCTACTAAATATTCTTGGCAAGTTTAAAATAGTGTAGCTAAAATAAACTTTCAAACTGTGACCATCTTCTGCCACAATATCTAAAAAATTTACAGCTTGAATAACCCAAACTATTAGTGTTATGCTAAGTGAAGACACTAAAAAAAAAGACAATATGTCCAAGGATAATTTTCTATAAATCAATTTATTCATTGAAATTTTTATTTTAATAAATATACAACATTATCTATTAAATATTTCAAAAAAATGAACTTAAAAGTAAACTTTACAGCAAATTTATCAAAATCTAAGACCTCAAATGAGTTAGTTTTTGTTAAAAATAAAAAAAATAAAAATAATATTTTAAACCCAATTTTAAAATCTATTCTAGATAATCAATTGTTTCAGGACCAATTATTTGTTCAAAAAGAATATAAAAATTTAAATTATATTTTTGTAAACTGTAAACAATTAGCAATGTCATCTGATTATGAAAATATTGGTTCAAAGCTATTCGATTATTTAAAAAAAAATAAAGTAGAAAATTCATATATTGATACGAATAAAATTGATATTGATTATCTTCAATTAGAAAAAGTTATTCATGGCGCTAAACTCAAATCTTATGATTTCACTATCTACAAAACTGACAAAAAAGAAAATAAAAACATTATTTTAAACATTGTAGGCAAGAAAACAGTTAAGTCTAATATTTTAAGAAAAAAGTTAGATGCATTATTAGATGGAGTTTTTTTTACAAGAGATCTAGTTTCTGAACCTGGAAATATTTTGCATCCTGATGAATATGCAAAAAGATTATTAAAATTAAAAAACATTGGATTAAGAGTGAAAGTCTATGATGAAAAAAAATTAAAAAAATTAGGATGTAATGCCTTACTAGGAGTTGGGCAAGGAAGTATAAGAGGTTCTTATTTAGTATCAATTGAATGGAAAGGGAGTAAATCCAACTCAAAACCTTTAGCTTTTGTTGGCAAAGGAGTTTGTTTTGATACTGGAGGTATTTCTTTAAAACCAGCAAAATTTATGGAAGATATGACCTATGATATGGCGGGTTCTGCCGTCGTAGTTGGATTGATGAAAAATTTTGCTTTAAGAAAAGCAAAAATAAATGCTGTAGGGGTTGTTGGTCTAGTTGAAAATATGCCTGGGAGCAATGCACAAAGACCTGGCGATATTGTAAAATCTTTTAGTGGAAAAACAATTGAAGTATTAAATACTGATGCAGAGGGAAGATTGGTATTAGCGGATGCATTAACTTATACAGAAAAAACATTTAAACCTAAACTTATAGTTGATTTGGCAACACTAACGGGAGCTATAATTGTTTGTTTAGGATCCGAATATGCAGGACTTTTTTCGAATGATGATAAATTATCAAAACAGATTTATGAAGCTGGAAAAAAAGTAGATGAAAAAGTTTGGAGATTACCTCTACATAAAAATTATGATAAACTTATGAATTCAAAAAATGCAGACATGCAAAATATTAATTATGTTGGAGGTGCTGGCTCAACAACTGCTGCTCAGTTTTTACAAAGATTTATTGTTAATAAAACTCCTTGGGCACACCTAGATATTGCAGGAATGGCTTTTTCTAAATACGCAGGTGCTTTAAATTCAGGTGGAGCTACTGGATATGGAGTTAGGTTATTAAATAAGTTTGTTGAAGAAAATTATGAATAATCTAGAGCAAACGTTATCAATTATAAAACCAGATGCAGTAGAAAGAAACCTTCAAGAAGAAATTATTAATGAATTTAAAAAAAATGGTTTTCTAATTATTAAACAGAAAAAAATCCATGTTTCAAAAATAGAAGCTGAACAATTTTATAAAGTTCATCAAACAAAACCATTTTACAACGATTTATGTACATATTTGTCGTCAGGACCTATTGTAGTAATGATTTTAGAAAAAGAAAATGCGGTCTTAGATAATAGAAATTTAATGGGGGCAACAAATCCATCAGAAGCAAAAGAAGGCACTCTGAGAAAGAAATATGGCATATCAATTGATAAAAACTCTGTTCATGGCTCAGATAGCGTAGAAAACGCTAAAATAGAAATTGATTTTTTCTTCAAAGATTAATTTAAAAACTTTTCTATAGCTTTAGGATAAAGTTTGTGTTCAACTTTTAATATTTTTTTTTCTAAACTTTTTTCATTTTCATACTTTGAAACTTTAACTTTTTTTTGTAGAATTATCTTTCCCGAGTCTATCTTTGGAGAAACACGATGAACTGTTGATCCAGAAAATTTTTCTTTATTCTCTATAACTCTTTTATGAGTATTTAAACCTTTATATTTTGGCAGCAATGAAGGATGAATATTTAATATAGGTTTTTTAAAATCTCTTATAAAGTTTCTAGAAAGAATTCTCATAAAACCAGCTAAGCAGATTAAATCTATTTTTTGATTAATTATTTTATTTAGCAACATCTTTTCTAATTTTTCTTTTTTTTTAGAATTTGAAATATAAATTTTAATTTTTGATCTTTTAGCGTAAATTAAACCTCTTGCTTTTGGATTATTAGAAACTACTAATCTAATTAATACCTTAGAATTTTTTTTCTTGAAATGATTAATCAATGAATTGAGGTTACTTCCTCTTCCAGAAATAAATATAGCTATATTTATTTTTTTACCATTTAATTTTTCCATTAAATTTTACTCTTTGGGAATTATTAGAAATTTTTCCTATAATATAAGGTTTAAATTTTTTAGGAAAATATTTTGTTATTTTTTTTAAATTCTTTTTTTTTATAATTAAACAAAATCCGACGCCACAATTAAAAGTTTTAAGCATTTCACTTTCTTCAATATCTGAATTTTTTAGCCATTTAAAAATTTTTAAGATTTTAATTTTACTTAAATCTATATCAGCACAAAGATTTTTTGGTATAATTCTTTTGATATTATCTTTTAATCCACCACCTGTAATATTAGCACATCCATTTAAAAAATTATTGTTAATTAAACTAAGAACTTCTTTTACATATATTTTTGTAGGTCTTATTAATTCAGATTTTAAAAACTTATTTCTATTTATTTTTATTTTTTTTCTTTTAATTAATTTTCTAACTAGAGAATATCCGTTTGAATGTATTCCACTAGAGGGTACTGCTAAAACTAAATCATTTTTTTTTATCTTGCCTTTAAGTATTTTATGTTTTTCAACTAATCCAACTGAAAAACCAGCAATATCAAATTTTCCAATAGAATAAGTTCCTGGCATTTCCGCAGTTTCACCTCCCACAAGTTTACAATTTGCTAATTTACATCCTTTCGTTATTCCGCTCATAATACTCTTTAAAATTTGTAAATTAATTTTATTTGTAGAAATATAATCCAAAAATAAATATGGTTTAGCTCCCTGGACTATTAAATCATTAACACACATTGCAACAAGATCTATTCCAATTGTATTATATTTTTTTAGTTCATTTGCTATTTCAATTTTAGTTCCTACACCATCAGTGCTAGTTACTATATGAGGATTTTTTAGGTTTTTAGGTATAAGTGAAATTGCACCAAATCCACCAATGTTCTTAAAATCACCACTTTTATTTGTTTTTCTTGTTATGTTTGATATGTGCTTTACAAATTGGTCAGCTTTCTTAATGTTAACTCCGCTTTTGGAATATGTTAGCTTTTCCGAAATCATATTAAATTCTTATGTTACTAATTAAAAAAAATTATAATTTATATCTATACATTTTTTTTTTAACATTAGTCATTTTTTTTAGTGAGTTTTCCACAAACATTGCTTTAAGTAAAAGCTATGTTGTTTCAGATATTAAAATAGAAAAAACTTATGATGTAAACTTTGATAAATCTGATGTTATAGATAAAGCATTCAATCAGGCTTTTAAAATTTTAATGTATAAACTAATTGAAAATAAAGATAAATCAAAAATAGAAACAATTTCTTTAAAAGATAGAAAAAGTTTGATTGACAACTTTTCAATAAACGATGAAAAATTTATAGATAATAAATATATCGGACAATTTAATGTTCAGTTTAATAAGAGAAAAATTCTTAAATATTTAAATGATAAAAATATAATTCCTTCTTCTCCAAGTGGAATTGAAATTTTTATTCTTCCAATATTAATTGATGCAAATTTA
>CACHJL010000033.1 GCA_902580135.1 uncultured Pelagibacteraceae bacterium
TAACATCTAATAAAAACCCATTTATCAGTAGTTCTTTTGCTTCCTTATAGTTAAGACCTCTGGTCATTAAATAAAATATCGAGTTTTCATTTAAGCTTCCTGAAGCGGAGCCATGTGAGCATTTTACATCATCTGCATAAATTTCTAACTCAGGTTTTGCATTAAACTCCGTTGTTTTATCAAGAAGAATAGCTTTGCTTAGTTGATACCCATCAGTTTTCTGTGCTTCTGAATTAACAAATATTTTGCCTTGGTACGCCGCTTTAGAACCATCTTCTAAAACACTTTTAATTAGTTGATAACTTTTGGTGTTCTCAGTTAAATGATTTATTATAGTTCTAATTTCGTGATGTTTGTCTTTATTAAGTGAGAAGATTCCATTCACAAAAGCTGATGAATATTTACCTTTTAAATTAGCATTAATTTCATTTTTTAAGAAATTTGATCCTGAAGATAAAATAAATGTCTCTGAATTACTATTTTTAGCTTGTTCAATATTATTATAGGAATATTTGATATTTTTGCTCTCGTATCTGTCTACTTTGTAATTTTTTAAAATTGCATTTTCTTTTAAATCGAAGTTGTAAAATATATTTAAAAAATTTTTTTCAGAAGTGTCTTTAAATAAGTCAATTAGTCTTAAAGAACTATCATTATCAAGTTCAAAATTTAATCTTAAATTTATATTTTTAGACCAAATATTAGAGTTTGTTGTATGATAAATAATGAGTGGTTTTTTTAATTTATACCCCTTTTTAATCAATACTTTAAAGGATTTGTTAGTAAATGCATTATTTAAATCAGATAAAGAATTATTATTAAATTGATTAATAGTTTCAGACTGATCAATTATTTCTATTTGGTTTTTTTTTTCATAATCAAAATCAATTTTTTCAATCCTGCCATTTATAAAGACTATTTTATTATGCTCTAGTCCATCTATGTATACCGAGGTATCAATTTTGTTTGTAGATGTATAATCAGTATAAAAACTCAGTTCCCCAATATTTTTTTTTATTATTTGACTAAGATCTGAAAATTTCCAATCTTCTTCTTTTCTATTTGGAAAACCTCTATTAACAAAACTATCTAAATAAAATTTTTTTATCTCAATATCTTTTTGAGATAAACTTAAATTTTTAATAGTATTGTCAAAATCTTTTTGTAGTTGTTCTTTCATCTAATTAAAATTTTCGTACCCCTTTTTTTCTAATTCTATAGCAAGATCTGGACCTCCAGATTTAACAATTTTTCCATTCATTAAGACATGAACAAAATCAGGTTTAATATACTCAAGCAACCTTTGATAATGTGTAATTATTAAAAATGAATTTTTATTATTTCTTAATGAATTAACTCCATTAGCAACAATTTTCAAAGCATCTATATCTAGGCCTGAGTCTGTTTCATCTAAAATAGATAACTTTGGAGATAACATTGACATTTGTAAAATTTCGTTTTTCTTTTTTTCCCCTCCAGAAAAACCTACGTTTAATTGTCTATTCAACTTTTCTTCATCAAATTTAAGTTCTTTTGATTTTTCTTTAACTAATTTAAGAAATTCTATAGCATCAAGTTCTTTTTCACCTCTTGCTTTTCTCACTGCATTTAGTGAGGTTTTCAAAAATATATTTGTATTAACGCCAGGTATTTCTAGTGGATATTGGAAAGCTAAAAAAATTCCTTTATGAGCTCTTTCCTCTGTTTCAAGTTCAAATAAATCTTTTTCCTCAAAAAGAACTTCTCCTGAGACTTCATATCCTTTTTTTCCTGATAAAATATTTGATAAGGTGCTTTTACCAGATCCATTTGGACCCATTATAGCATGAACCTCACCAGGATTAATGTTAAGAGAAAATCCTTTTAAAATTTCTTTACTATCTATTTTTGCGTTTAATTTGTTTATTTTTAACATTAACCTACACTTCCTTCTAGGCTGATTCCAACAAGTTTTTGGGCCTCAACTGCAAATTCCATTGGTAGCTGTTGTAAAACCTCTTTACAAAATCCATTTACTATTAACCCTACAGCTTCTTCTGAACTTAAACCTCTTTGTTGGCAATAATACAATTGCTCTTCGCTTATTTTTGAAGTTGTAGCCTCATGAGCAATGTTTGATTCTGAATTTTTATTTTTAATGTATGGAACAGTATGTGCTCCACATTTATTGCCCATTAATAAAGAGTCACATTGAGTATAATTGTTTGAATTGTTAGCCTTTGATGAAATGTCTACAAGCCCTCTGTATGTCATATCTGAAAACCCTGCACTAATTCCTTTTGATATAATTTTACTTTTAGTATTTTTGCCTAGATGGACCATTTTAGTACCTGTATCTGCTTTTTGATGATTGTTTGTTATTGCAATTGAGTAAAATTCTCCGACTGAATTATCACCTCTTAAAATACAACTTGGATATTTCCAAGTAATAGCCGATCCAGTTTCAACTTGTGTCCAAGAAATTTTTGAATTTTTACCTTTACACAAGCCACGCTTTGTTACAAAATTATATATTCCACCCTTCCCATCTTTATCTCCTGGATACCAATTTTGTACAGTAGAATATTTTATTTCTGCGTCATCAAGCGCAATCAATTCAACATTAGCAGCATGCAATTGATTTTCATCTCTCATTGGTGCTGTACAACCTTCTAAATAACTTACATAACTCCCTTTATCTGCTATAATTAGAGTTCTTTCAAACTGTCCCGTATTAGAAGCATTTATTCTAAAATAAGTTGATAATTCCATTGGACATCTTACACCCTCTGGAATGTATGCAAATGATCCGTCGGTAAAGACAGCTGAATTAAGAGTAGCAAAAAAATGATCTGTTGTTGGAATTACAGATCCTAAATATTTTTTAACCAATTCAGGATGATTTTGAATTGCCTCAGATATTGGACAAAAAATAATTCCATGCTTGGTTAATTCTTCTCTAAATGTAGTAGCGACAGAAACTGAGTCAAATACGGCATCAACTGCAATTCCATTCAATCTTTTTTGTTCTTTAAGTGGTATACCAAGCTTTTTATAAGTTTCTAAAAGTTTCGGATCTAATTCATCTAAACTTTTTGGTTTATCATCCATACTTTTTGGTGCAGAGTAATAATATAAATCTTGATAATCAATTTTTGGATACTTAGGTTTTTGCCAATTAGGTTCTTTCAATTGCTTGAATCTTTCGAATGCTTTTAATCTAAAATTAAGCATCCACTCAGGTTCTTTTTTTATATTTGATATAAATTTAATAACATCTTCATTTAATCCTTTAGGAGCTTTAATACTTTCTATATCAGTTGAAAAACCGTATTTATAATCTTTTAATTTTTCTATTTCTTTTTCTCTCATCTAATTAAATCTTGTTTGATTGATTAAATCTTCTAATTTTTTTTTTTTAAAAAAATTGTGTATATGATCTTCCAACTCTTCCCAGAAATCATGCGTTATACATTTTGATGATCTTCCGTTACAACCTTGTTTTGATTGTTTTTTGCATCCAATCGTTTTTATTCTTTCATCTACTGCTATTAATATGTCAGAAATTTTTACTTCTGATGCCTTTTTGCTTAAAATATATCCACCTTTTTTTCCTCTAATACTTTTTACAATTTTATTTTTTTTTAACTTTAAAAATAGTTGCTCTAAATAGACTAACGATATCCCTTGTCTTAACGATATATCTCTAAGCGTCACTGGATCTTTAGAATTAAATTTTGCTAGATCAGTCAGTGCCATTACAGCATATCTGCTTTTACTTGATAATTTCATATTTTCCGCAATTTCTGTGCTTTATATATATACCCGACTAAATTAGTCAAGTTTAAACATGTTTTAAGGACTTGCTTTTTGTCGCTCAATTTTGGTAGAAAAATGTAATTTTTTTTTGAGATTAGTAATCAATGACATCTAAAGATAACAAAATAGTTGAAATATTTATTCCAGGTCCTGCGGGAAGACTTGAAGCAAAATATTATAAAAGTAAAAAAAATACATCACCAATTTGCTTGATACTACATCCACACCCCCAGTATGGAGGCACAATGAATAATAAGGTTGTAGTTGAAACTTTTCAAACTTTTATGAATAATGATTTTTCTGTTTGTAGAGTAAATTTTCGGGGCGTTGGAAAGAGCGATGGAGAATTCGATAATGGACAAGGAGAATTAGCTGATGCAGCAGCAGCTTTAGATTGGTTGGAAAAAGAAAATTTTGATAATTCACAATGTTGGATATCTGGATTTTCTTTTGGCTCTCTAATAGCAATGCAGTTATTAATGAGAAGACCTGAAATAAATCGATTTGTAGCAATATCTCCACAACCTAATGTTTATGATTTTTCGTTTCTGACTCCTTGCCCAACTTCTGGGATTATAATAAGTGGAAAGAAAGATGAATTAGTTCCTTTTGAAAGTATAGATGAATTAAATAAAAGATTAAGTTCACAAAAAGGAATAAAAGTACAATTTGATGTAATTCCAGATGCTAATCATTTTTTTTCTAGCGCAGGTGAAAAATTAACAAAATCACTTAACAAATATATAGCAAAAGAAACTGAACTTTACTAAATATGTTTTAATATTATTCCTCCACTGCATGGTTTTTTGCAACCAGTAGTTTCGGGAAAAGATATAGGTAATTTAAAGTGAGATCTTACAGCAAGATATGCAAAAGCTTGGGATTCGACAAAATCTCCATCTATTCCATATTCATCTATTAATAATATTGGATAAGGTATTATTTTTTTTAATTTACTAATTAAAAATTTATTTTTTCTTCCTCCTCCACAAAGAATAATTTTTATACCATCGAGTGTTTTTGTCATTAAATGTTTTGCTAAAATTTGTGCAGTATATTCTGTTAAAGTTGCAGCACCATCTTTCAAAGATAAACCATTTACAAATGTTAAATTAAAATTTTTTATATCTAGAGATCTTGTTTTTTTCATTTTATAATTATTTAATGCTTTTTTTAGTTTGATTTTATTAATTTTACCAGATTTAGCTATCTTTCCATCTTTATCAAAATTTTTTTCTGATTTATTTCTTATCCATTGATCAATTAGACAGTTACCCAAACACAAATCACCTGCATTTAAATTTTTGAATTTACTTGCTTTCATTTGTTGAGATCTTAAAAATGTATAATTTGCTATACCTCCTATATTTACAAAAATATTAGGTGGATTAATTTTATATTTAAATGCAATTAGCTCATGAAAGATAGGTGAAAGGGGTGCACCATCTCCTCCATTTTTTATGTCATTTTGTCTAAAATCATAAATAACTTTTTTTTTGGTTAATTTAGATAAAAGTTCTCCATCCCCCAACTGCTTAGTAATTCTTTTCTCTGGTCCGTGAAAAATTGTTTGACCATGAAACCCAATAAAATCTATGTTAAAATTATTTTTTTTTAGAATTGTATTAACAGATTTTGCATGAAAAATTGTTATTTTTTTTTCAATAATTTGTAATTGTTTATGATATTTTTCTAAATCGTTAGGATTTTTTATTTTATCTCTAAGCAATACTAAGTTTTTGTATATAGCTTTAGGATACTTAAAATATTTGTTTAATATTGGCTTATAATTAGACTTTCCATCTGTTTCTATGATCGAAGCATCTACACCATCCATAGATGTACCACTCATTAATCCTAATGATTTGAAAATTTTTTTCATTCTTATTTTTTTTTATAAAATTTTCTATATTGTAGATTTATAGACATATGAATAAGTTTTTAAAAGAATTTAAAGATAGAGGATATTTCTATCAATGTACCAATGAAAAACAGCTATCCGATTTATTGGATAAAAAAAGTATTAATGCTTATATTGGCTTTGATAGTACAGCTTCTAGTTTGCACGTAGGTAGCTTAATGCAAATTATGTGTCTTAAATTATTACAAAATCATGGGCATAGACCTATCGTTTTACTTGGGGGTGGCACCACAAGAATAGGAGATCCATCAGGTAAAGAAGAAACTAGAAAAATTTTATCAGAAAATCAAATTGAAAATAATATAAAAAATATACAAAATGTTTTTAAAATATTTTTAAAAACAAATAATCCAAAGTTAAAACCTATCTTTGTTAATAATTATAAATGGTTGGGAAAGTTAAATTATATAAAGTTTTTAAGAGAAATCGGAAAACATTTTACCATAAATAAAATGTTAAGTTTTGACAGCGTTAAAATGCGTTTGGAAAGAGAGCAGTCTCTTAGTTATATGGAATTTAATTATATGATTTTACAAGCATATGATTTTCTTGAACTAAACAAAAGTAAAAATTGTTTGATGCAAATAGGAGGATCAGATCAATGGGGAAATATAGTTAACGGTGTAGAACTAATTAAAAGACAATCTGGAAATCAAGTTTATGGTTTGACAACTCCTTTAATAACTTTAGCATCGGGAGCTAAAATGGGAAAAACTGAACAGGGAGCTGTTTGGCTAGATAAAAAAATCTTATCTCCTTATGATTACTGGCAATTTTGGAGAAATACTGATGATAGGGATGTAATTAAATTTTTAAAAATGTTTACAGAAATACCTTTAGATGAGATTGAAAGTATTAAAGAAAATAATATTAATGATTTAAAAATTATGCTTGCAAATAAAGCTACTGAAATGTTGCACGGAGAAAAAGCATCAAAAGAATCTGAAAAAATGGCCGCTTCTACATTTAAAAACGATTTTTCAGGAGAAAATTTACCGAATATTAAAATTAATAAAGAAGTTTTAAATAAAAATTTAATTGATCTAATATCCTATGTTGCAAAAGATATTTCAAAAAGCGAAATTAGAAGATTAATTAAATCAAATGGAATTAAAATAAACAATCAATTAGAAAATAATGAAAAATTAATTATAGACAACAAATTGTTTAAAAAAAATGGATTTATAAAGCTATCTATAGGAAAAAAGAAACATTACAAAATTATAATTTAATTCTTTTTTAATTTTTCTAAAGTTCTTGTAATAAATCTTGGTGTTAGAGTTTTAACTGGGTTTACAGTTGTTTTGAGACTTTTTGGTGGCCCTTTAATTTTAAAACTTACTCCAAAAACTCCTTCTCCTGATTTTTTTCCTACTAACAATTCTCCAATTAATGGTATTTTAGCTATAGTTTTATTTATTGTTGTTGCGGGTACCAGAGTTCCTCTTAAACTAGTTAATTTGTCTTTTTCAATATAGCCATCCATTAAAATAGAAATTGCAGGTCCAATTGCATACATTTCCCTAATTTCTATTAAATTTTTAGACGATAGATAATCCATTTCAAAATCATTAAATCTTATTCCTTCTCCTGTAAGAAGATCTGCTATACCCTGTAATGATGCTAAAGTAAGAATTTTTGCAAGAAGCGGTACTTCTTTAACCTTAAAATCAAATATTTTTAATTTAGATTTATTAACACCATTTTTTTCTATTGAATTATAAGAAAGATTCCCATCGTTAAAACCTATAATAAATTTGTAGTGCTTTACAAAAGGCTCGGGTTTATCAATAAATAAATTTGTTATTTTTTCTTCTTTTGAGTTTGTTTTAATATTAAGATTAAAATCATGCTTATTATTTAATTTTGCAGTTATATTTCCATATTGAACTTTATTTTTTTTTACAACAATATTTCCCCTAATTTTTTTTAAATAGTCTGATTGGTCAATAAAAAAATGATCTAGATTTAATACAAATTCAGAATTTAGATTTTCAAAACTATTTAAAATATTATTTTTAGAATCTCCTTGAAGTATATTTTTTATAATAGATTTACCGTCAAAGCTTTGACTAGTTAATT
>CACHJL010000034.1 GCA_902580135.1 uncultured Pelagibacteraceae bacterium
CCAGGCTAAAGCATCAGCTATATCAAAAACCAAATTAGCAGAAGCAAAAGTGCTACAAGAAAAGAATGCCGCGATGGATAAAAAACCAGGAAGATTTTTTGAGGATCAACCTGATGTAAATGATGATTATCAAATTCATTTTAATTATCTGTTAGCTCAAGATAGTGAGGATAGAGAATTAGATATAAATGGGAAAATGGAAGAAATTATCTTAATGGCGAATAAATGGATGGAAATTTCTACTAGTAAAAACAAAAAAGGCGACAAGGTTCCACGTAAATATAAGCTAGATTATAGATCAGATGGAAAATTAGATATTACTTTTATAAGAATGGATAAAAATTTTAGTCAGCTTCATAAATGGGCAAATAATGACATAACACCTTTCTTATATAAAAAAAAAGGTCAAACAAATAATAAAAAAATTTATTTTAATTTCGCCGATATCAATAGTGTCGACGGTGGAGAGGCAGGTGTAGGATTTGGTTCGATATTCTTAAGAAACAAATCTGTTAGAACTGACAAGAGAAAGGCTGCAATAGCTTTACATGAATTACTACACACTCAAGGGATGGGAACAAATTGTATACCAGGGATAAAAAATGGTCATTATACGAACAGAGACACAAGGACTATGCTAAATTCAGTAGATCCTAATAGTCCTAAAATTGGAAGAATATATTCACACGATATAGATATGTGTCCACAATTTATGGACTCAGTTTACTTAACACCTACAAGAGAAGATTCATATGATCCATATAAAATTTTTTGCTTATTTGAACTTGGAAAATATAAACATCCAAATTATTTAAAAGTCATAAATACATTAAAAGAAGCTGGAAGATATAATTGGAAGGAAAGATTTGGTCCAAGTTGCTCTACGAGAAATATGAGTAAAGATAGCCAAGGTTATTATCTCTATGGTGTTGAAGGGAATATTTTAAAAAAGATTAATTATTAATCTAATTTCGTATACGCAGTGAGTACGAGAGGTAGTACAAGCTAAACTAAAATCAAAATAAATAAACTACTGGAAGGCTTATTTAAGTTCTCCAAGAACTCTCATAATGTATTGGTCCCAGGTTCGAGTCCTGGCGGGCCCACCATTAATATTGTCAAAATTAATAGCTAATACAACAACTTTTTTTAAATTTTAAAATATGTTGAAAATACAATTTTTTAATTGATAATTAATTATGACTTTTAAATTAAAAATAAAACCTAAAACTACATATTTAACTTCAATATTTGTAGTTTTAATATTTTTAATTTTTTTTTCGTATAAAGCATTAATTGCATATTTAATTCATAGAGAACTTTATGGAGGCGGATTAGACGTTATTGTTTTATTAAGAGCTTCTATTGCTGGTATAATGTTTTTATTAATACTTCTATTGATTCAGTTCATGAAAATCATAGATTTAAAAAGTCAAAAAACTATACTAAGAGGCATATTTATAGGATGGTCTAGTGTTTTTATAATTTTGATAATAATAAATTTAGGCTTAATATATTTTATAGTTTTAGCAGGCATGTCTTCTTTTATTACTTTAATTACATTATTTAGCCTTGAAGATCAGATTAAAGAAGAAAAAAATACTCTTACAGAAAAAGAGATTTATTTATTGCAAAAACTAGCAAAAAAAAAATAAGCTAATGTGAAAAAGATATATTTATTATTAATTATTATTTTAAGCTTCACCAATGTTTCTAATGCCAAAGATTTGATTTTAGATAATTTGAATAAACCTGGAAAAACAAATCAAGACCAAAAATGGTTTTTTATTACTGATAGAGTTATGGGTGGTCGATCAGAAGGCAAAGTAGAAATAGATAAAGTTCAAAACAAATCATGCTATCGAATGAGTGGTAATGTTACTACTGAAAATAATGGAGGTTTTATTCAAATTAGAACATCTATAATCCCAAATATAAATATAAATAAATTTAATGGTATTTATATAAAGATCTTCGGTAATAACAAAAAATATAATTTATTTATAAGAACTGGTTTAACCCTTGCTCCTTGGCAATATTATAGTTTCAGTTTTTTCTCTCCTGATGAATGGATTGAAGTAAAAGCACCTTTTGATGAATTTAAAAAATCTAACTTTTATCAGCCAAAAAAATTATTAAATCAAAAAATTAAATCAATTGGATTGGTAGCAGCTTTTAATGATTTTAAATCAGATATTTGTCTTTCAGAAATTGGTTTTTATTGATTATTATTTTATCAGAAATTCTTCAAGAGTTTTAAAAAGAGCATCTAAATCACCATCATTATTTTGAATTACAGAATTAAATTCTTCTTTTTGAGTTCTTGCTAAGCTTAAACCTTCAACAATTAAATCTCTTATTAAAGGTTTGTCTGGATTTTTTGTATATATTCTCCAATCAATTTTTACTTTTGGTCTTTTTGATGTCGCCTCTAAAATACTATTTACAATAGTATATTTATCGTTGATTTTTTTTTGAGAAATTACATTAATTTTTGGATCTGTATAATCTACCAACCTACTTGAAAAGCTTTTCAAAAAATAACTTTTAAAAAGTTTTTTATACTTAATTTTTTGATCTTCGGACATAGTCTTTTTATGTTTTCCAAGCGCATACATACCAATTCCACTTATATCTACACTTCTTTCTGCTATATCGTTTAGTTTAATAATTTTTGACTCTACAGGATCAGAACTTTTCAAAACCAATGAAGCTTCGTTTACTATTCCATTAATCAGTTCACTAGGATCTTTCGCAATACTTTTATTATTTAATAATATCAAAAATAAAATAACGAATACTAATTTTAATTTTTCCATTTTATAAAATTATTATTAGTCTATTTCTTCCCAATCATCGTCATTCATTGTTTCGGTAGCTTCATCAATGTTCTTAATTTTTCTTAATCTATCTTGAAGATATAAACTTCTGATAGAGGCATATAAATCTATTGAAGTACTTTCTAGACTATCAAATGATTCTAAATTTTTAGCTCTAAAATCGATTCCTGATAATAATCTTGAAAAATAATAATCTGCCTCATTAAAATATTGTGTATTATTAGCAACTGTTACATTGTACCAAGCATCTCCACCCGCAACATTAGCCAAAGAGCCAATGGAATCTCTTACTGTAGTTGGCCCAAGAACTGGTAATACAAAATAACATCCTTCACCAAAACCCCAAGTTCCCAAAGTTTGACCATAATCTTCTTTATCTAATTTTTGCAAACCATAATAAGATGCAACATCAAAAATTCCACCAATTCCTAATGTAGAATTAATTACTAATCTCAAAGAATTTATACTTGCGTCTTTTACCTGACCTTGCAAAATATTATTAGGAATTGTAACTAAATTTCCTAAGTTGCTTAAAGCATTGCTTGTTCCAGATCTTACAGGCTGTGGCAGTTTTCTATATCCTTTTGCCAAAGGTTTAAAAATAGCTTTATCTAATCCTTGATTAAAAGCAAAAATACCTCTATTTACACTTTCAAAACAATCTCTAACTTCACTAGTATCTTTTTTATTTGAAATTTCCAATTGTCCGTCAGTACCAGCAGCAACATATAAAACTTGAAACTGACTAAAAAGTATTAAAATTATTATAGAGAATAATTTTTTCATATGTGATTTATATTCTATCTTAATGTAATATAAACATTAAATTGTTTGAATTTATGCCAAAAAATGTTGAAAAAATGTCAACTAACTACTCTCCAAATTTTGATTTAGCCAAAAGAACCAAAAAAAACATAAAATATATAATATTTCACTATACAGGAATGAAAAGCGATAAGGCAGCACTAAGAAAATTAACTAATTTCAACTCTAAAGTTAGTTGCCATTACTATATAGATAAAAATGGTAAATTAATTCAATTAGTTCCAGATTATTACATTGCTTGGCATGCTGGCAAATCTTTTTGGAAAAAAGATAAATTGTTAAATAGTAGATCTATAGGTATTGAGATTTCAAATCCTGGTCATGAACATGGTTATAAAGCATTTAAAAAAAAACAAATAAATTGCTTAATTAAAATTTCAAAAAGTTTAATAAAAAAATATAAAATAAAAAAACAAAATATTTTAGGTCATTCAGATATAGCACCTCAAAGAAAAAAAGATCCCGGAGAAAGATTTCCGTGGAAACTTCTTTCAAATAAAAAAATTGGTATCTGGCATAAAATAAATTTAAATGAGTGTATAAAAAATCGGGGTAAAAAAATTAATATCAATAATAAGTACTTTTTAAAAAAATTAAAAAAATTTGGGTACTTTATAAACAATTCAAAAAAAAATGATTTAAAAAAAGTTGTTATTAGTTTTCAAAGAAGATTTAGACCTGAAGTTATTGATGGTAAAATAGATAAAGAATGTTTTGAGATTATAAAAAGCCTTATTTCATACACATAATAAATCTTGATAATTAAAAAAAAAAGTAATAATTTGAATCTGCCAGATAAACGACTTATCGCTTTAATTTATTAAAGAGGAAAGTCCGGGCTCTACAAAGACACAGTGCCAGTTAATTGCTGGCGGGGGAAACCCTAGGGATAGTGCCACAGAAAATAAACCGCCTTATCAAGGCAAGGGTGAAAAGGTGTGGTAAGAGCACACCGGCTACGTTGGTAACAACTAGCGCATGGAAAACCCCACTGGGAGCAAGACTGAGTAGAGATGACATTGTTAGGAATAACTAAAAGCTGTCTTTGGCTAGTCATCAGGGTTAGTTGCTTGAGCCTTAAAGTGATTTAAGGCCTAGAGAAATGATAAGTTTAAATGACAGAACCCGGCTTATAGTTTGTCTGGCAATATCATATTATTAAATGTTCTAAAAATCAGTTTCACATTTGTTCTAATAACAATGTTAATTTTATTGCTAATTAAGTGTTGACGCATGCTAACAAAACCCATAATATCCCATATAAACCCAAATATGGGTTATTTATATGGCATATGTTTTTATCTATTTACGAAAACAAACTGGACAAAAAGGGAAGGGTTTCTGTGCCGGCTTCTTTTAGGTCTTACTTATCTAATTTAGGTTACAACGGTGTTATTTGTTATCCTTCTTTCAATAACCAATCTATAGAGTCTTGGCCTCAAGATAGAATAGAAAAAATTTCAAATGCAATTGACTCTTTGAATCCTTTTGAGGAAAAAAAAGATTATTTTGCAACTTCAATCTTATCTGAAAGTATAAATCTACAATTTGATAGTGAAGGTAGAATATTACTTACTTCAAAATTATTAAAACATGCAAAAATTAAAGAAAGAATTCTTTTTGTTGGACAAGGAAAAACGTTCCAAATTTGGGAACCAGCAGCTTTTGAAAAATTTAGGGCAACGGCAAGAAAAAAATCAAATATTCATAGATCAAGTCTTAAATGGGAAAAACAATTTAATAACTAAAAGGGGGATAAATGACAATTAACTTTAAAGCACCAGATATAAAAGAGTTGAAACCAAGAATATTAGTTTTAGGAGTTGGAGGAGCTGGAGGAAACGCCATAAATGGAATGATAGACTCAGGTCTTCAAGGAGTAGAATTTATTGCAGTAAATACTGATGCGCAAGATTTAAGATTGAGTAAAGCACAGGCAAAAATACAAATGGGTATGAATCTTACTAAGGGCTTGGGTGCTGGAGCAAAGCTGGATATAGGCCAAGCTTCTGCTGATGAATCTCTAAATGATATTGTAAATGTTTTACAAGGTTCTAACATGGTATTTATTACTGCAGGCATGGGCGGAGGAACAGGAACAGGTGCAGCGCATGTTATTGCTCGAGCTGCCAAAGAATTAAATATTTTAACAGTTGGAGTTGTTACTTTACCATTTTTATATGAGGGCCCATCTAGAATGAGAAAAGCACAACAAGGTTTAGAAGAATTAAGAAAGCATGTCGATACAATTATTGTTGTTCCTAATCAAAACTTATTTAAAATTGCAAGTGAACAAACTACATTTGAAGAGTCTTTTGAATTATCCAATGATGTATTATTGCATGGTGTTCAAAGTATAACTGATCTAATGGTTCGACCAGGATTGATAAATTTAGATTTTGCTGATGTTGAAACTGTAATGAGTTCAATGGGTAAAGCTATGATGGGAACTGGACAAGCAGAAGGAGAAGGTAGAGCAACAAAGGCTGCAGAAATGGCAATAAACAATCCTTTGATTGATGACTATACTCTTAAAGGAGCAAAAGGACTGCTTGTTAATATTACTGGAGGGAAAGATCTAAAACTTTTTGAAGTTGATGAAGCAGTTAACAAAGTTAGGTCTGAAGTTGATCCAGAAGCAGAACTAATAATTGGAGCTATTACAGATGAAAATTTAGATGGTACTATGAGAGTATCAATTGTTGCCACAGCTCTTGATGGACAGCAACCTGAACCAAAATCTGTAATTAATATGGTTCATAGAATTCAAAATAGAAATCCTGGATACTCTGAATTTACTAATAATGGATCAGCCCAATCTTTTACATTTACTAATCCTGAAAGTTCAATAATTACCCATGGGGCAAATGCATTAAAACTGGAGGAAGAGGTTAGGCATGAAAATGATGTAGCTAAGCAAACAAATGAAGCAGAGATATCTGATTTTTCGTCAGCTTCAATTGAGCAAACAGAAAATCAAAAAGATAAAGTTGGAAATTCAAATAATTTAGTAGAACAAAAAATAGAAAATGAAGCCAATAGCACTATATCAAATGGTTTAGAAAATTTTCAAATTGATGAGGAGGATACTCCAGAACTTTTTAATTCAGAGAATTCTGAAAATAATGAAAACTCTTTTTCCTCGAGTGAGACCAGTGAAGATAATAAAGAAGAAGAAGATCTCGAAATCCCTGCATTTTTGAGAAGACAAAAAAATTAATGTTCTTCGAAAAAATAAATGAGTGTCACCATAAAACTGGAAAACAAACATTTTCCAGTTTTGCTAAAAGAATTAATTAGCATTATTTCCCCTCTTTATGGTGGCACTTTTTTAGACTGTACCTTTGGTCAAGGAGGATATTCAAAAAAAATATTAGAAAAAAAAAATAATAAAGTCATTGCTATAGACAGAGATAAAGATGTAAGTTTGTACGCAAAGGAAATTGAAAAAAAATATAAAAATAGATTTCATTTTTACAACGTTAAATTTTCAGAAATCAATAGTATTAAGCTCAAAACCAAAGATCTTAAAGGAATAATATTTGATCTAGGTTATTCGAATAATCAAATTAAAGACCTGAGTAGAGGCTTTTCTTTTAACAGCAAAGGAAAACTTAACATGATGATGGGTATAAATAATTTTTCATGTCATGAGGTAATTTCAAACATGAGTGAAGAAAATTTAAATAAAATTTTTAAATATTTTGGAGAAGAAAAATTTTCAAAAAGAATTGCAAGAAAAATTGTTGAGATAAGAAAAACAAAAAAAATCAATACAGAAGACTTAACAAAAATAGTAGATAACGTAAA
>CACHJL010000035.1 GCA_902580135.1 uncultured Pelagibacteraceae bacterium
AAGGAAAAATAATTGGAGAGATGGCCGAGTGGTTTAAGGCGCACGCTTGGAAAGCGTGTATAGGGGAAACTCTATCATGGGTTCGAATCCCATTCTCTCCGCCAAATTTTTAATCAAAAATTGCTTATTTTTGTAGAAAAATAAAAAATAGAAAAAAAAACAAAAAAATAGCAAATAAACATTGATTTGTATGGCTTTTTCAGCACTAGTCACTTTCTTGATTTTATTAAAAAATTCAAAAATGTTATAAATAATTTTTCCGAAAAAAAATTATATGGCAAAAAACGACAAAACTTATCAGGCAGATTCTATAAAAGTACTTAAAGGTTTAGAAGCTGTAAGAAAAAGACCAGGAATGTATATCGGTGACACTGATGATGGCACTGGTTTGCATCATATGGTTTATGAGGTTGTAGACAATTCAATTGATGAAGCTCTAGCAGGATATTGTAAAAACATAATTGTTGATATCAATAATGATAACTCAATAACTGTTCAGGATGATGGAAGAGGAATTCCTGTCGATATACACAAAGGGGAGAAAAAATCTGCAGCAGAAGTTATAATGACCCAATTGCATGCAGGAGGAAAATTTGATCACGATTCTTATAAAGTTTCCGGAGGACTTCATGGAGTAGGAGTTTCTGTTGTAAATGCACTTTCTGAAAAACTAGATTTATTAATAGAAAGAGATGGAAAAAAATATTTTATAGAGTTTAATAACGGAGATGCAAAAAATCCAATTAAAATAATTGGAAAATCAAAAAGTACTGGAACCAAAATAAACTTTTTACCTTCTAAAGAAATTTTTTCTTTAACAAAATTTAGTTTTACAATTTTGCAAAAAAGAATGCGTGAGCTGGCTTTTTTGAACAAAGGAATTAAAATTTCTTTAAATGATTTAAGTCAAAAAAAAACAAAAAGTGAAGTTTTCAAATTTGATGGTGGAATAATAGAATTTGTTGAGTTTTTAGATGAAAAGAGAGAAAAATTAAAAAATAAAAATGACAATGTTTTGTTTAAAAAACCAATTTACATTGAAGGTTTTAAAAATAATATAGATGTCCAGTGTTCTTTAAAGTGGAATGCAGCATATAATGAAGATGTTTTTCCTTACACCAATAATATCTATCAAAAGGATGGAGGAACTCACTTATTAGGTTTCAGAACTGCACTTACGCGTGTAATAAATAAATATGCATCTGAACAAAACTTATTAAAAAAAAATAAAGTTACACTATCTGGAGATGATGTAAAAGAAGGATTGACTTGTGTATTATCAGTCAAAATTCCTGATCCTAAATTTTCATCGCAAACAAAAGATAAATTAGTTTCTTCAGAAGTCAGAAATATAGTTGAAACAGTTATAAGTGAAAAATTGTCTATTTGGTTTGATCAAAATCCATCTATTTCAAAAATAGTTTTAACAAAAATTATTCAAGCAGCTGTTGCAAGAGATGTTGCAAGAAAGGCTAGAGAAAATGTAAGAAGAAAAGGTGCTTTAGAACTTACAGGGCTACCAGGTAAGTTGGCAGATTGTCAAAATTCTAAACAAGAAGGTACTGAATTATTTATAGTTGAGGGAGATTCGGCGGGTGGCTCAGCAAAACAAGGAAGAAATAGAGAAAATCAAGCTGTTTTACCTCTTAGAGGAAAAATACTAAATACTTTTACTGAGATAAATGGATCAAAAAAAAATGGTAATTCTAATGATCTTAGAACAAAAACTCTTTCAAAAATGATTTCCTCTAATGAAATTATAACATTAATTAATGCGCTAGGCTTAGATCCAAAGAATGAAGAAATAGATTTAAAAGATTTAAGATATGGTAAAATTATAATTATGACAGATGCTGATGTTGATGGTTCACATATTAGAGCACTATTATTAACTTTTTTTAATAATAAACCATTTAATAAGCTAATTGAACATGGACACGTTTATTTAGCGCAACCACCTTTATTTAAAATTAACAAAGGCTCCAAAGGAATTTATATAAAAAATGAAAAAGAACTTGAAAATTATATTATAAAAAATTCTAGAGAATTTAAAAAATTAAATAAAGGATCAAAAGAATTTGATAATTTTATGCAAATTGAAAAATCTAGATTAAATATTCAAAGGTTTAAAGGATTAGGAGAAATGAACCCAGATGAGTTATGGAGTACAACATTAAATCCAGAAACTAGAAATTTGCTTCAGGTACAATATTCGAAAAATTCGAAAAAAGATCAGGATCTTATTAAAACTTTAATGGGAAGTGATGTTGCCTCAAGAAAAGATTTTATTGTCGATAATGCAATTAATGTTTTAAATTTAGATGTTTAACAAATGGAGCTAAGTAAGATCTCCGAAACTTATTCTTTAAATAGATCAACATATATAAATTTAAGATGGATTGGAATTATTGGTCAATTTATAACAATCAATTCTGTAAAGTTTATTTTAGGTTTTGATTTCGATTTTATAACAGCAAATTTAATTATATTTTTAGGAATAATAAGCAATATATATTTAGTATATTATTATAATAAAATACAGTTATCTAATAGGTCAGCTCTCAGCTTTCTTTTGATAGATATTATTCAATTAAGTGCTTTATTATATTTGACTGGAGGAGTTGTAAATCCTTTTTCTATTTTTTTGTTAATTCCAAGCGTATTTGCTTCATCTAATTTAAAAGTTAAAACAAATTTATTTCTTATTTTTGTAACATTAATTTCAATTATTTTTCTTACATTTTTTTCATTGGATTTACCAAAACCTTTAAGTGATCATTTTCATGTTAGTCAATATTATTATTATGCTATTCCAACTGGTTTGATTATTGCATTATTTTTTTTAAATTATTTTGCTTTAATTTTTGGTAGAGAGTCAAATCTTAGAAAAGAGGCATTAAATAAAATTCAAGAATTGATTTCTAAAGAGCATGAATTGGTATCTTTAGGTACACAAGCTGCTGCAGCAGCACATTCTTTAGGAACTCCATTGTCTACAATAAAAATTATATCCCAAGATCTTTTAGAACAATTAAATAATAATAAAGATTTAAAAAAAGATATTGATCTTTTAGTAAGCCAAGTTGATAGATGTAATGATATCTTAAAAAGACTTTCAATAAATTCAACTCTTGAGGATGATTTTATAGATAAGGATTTAAGCTTAAATGATTATTTAAAAGAAATAATAAATTCTTTTAATGAAATATCAAAAAAAAATTTTATTATAAATACTGAACAAGATACAAATTCATTTAATATTAAAAAATCAATAGAAATTATTTATGGAATAAGAAATTTTATAGGAAATGCAAATAAATATGCAAAAAATAATATTTATATTACTATTAAAAGCGACAGTGAGTCATCAGAAATAATAATTGAAGATGACGGACCAGGATTTTCTAAAGATATTCTAGCTAAAATAGGTGAACCTTATCTAAAATCTTTAAGACCAAACGATAATAAAAAATCGGGACTAGGACTAGGTATTTTTATTGGAAAAACTCTATTAGAAAAAAATTATGCAAAAATTTTATTCAGAAATTCAGAAACAAGAGGTGGAGCTGAAATTAAAATCGAATGGATAAATAATAATTTGCATAAAATTTAATTAAGTTTTTTTTTATTATTAAATAAACCACTAAGTTGACTAATCATTACATCTCCAAGTTCTTGAACATCTGTGATTTTGATAGCCTTTTGATAATAACGAGATACGTCATGACCAATACCAATAGCTAAAATTTCAATTTCACTATTATTCTCAATATATTTAACTATTTTTTTTAGATGCTTTTCTAAGAAATCGCCAGAGTTAACCGAAAGAGTAGAATCATCAACTGGGGCTCCGTCTGAAATTACCATAAGAATTTTTCTCTCTTCTTTTCTTTTATTTAGTCTATTAAAAGCCCAAGTAATAGCTTCTCCATCTATGTTTTCTTTAAGTAAACCCTCTTTAAGCATTAATCCTAAATTTTTTTTTGATTGTCTCCAATGAGTATCTGCTGATTTATAAATTATATGTCTTAAATCATTTAATCTTCCAGGAAATTTTTTCTTACCTTTCTTATTCCAATCTTCTCTACTTTTTCCACCTTTCCAATTCTTTGTTGTAAAACCAAGTATTTCTACTTTTACAGAGCATCTTTCTAAAGTTCGTGAAAGAATATCAGCACATATAGCTGCAATTGTTATTGGTCTACCTCTCATAGAACCAGAATTATCAATCAATAAAGTTACTATTGTATCTTTAAATTCAAAATCTTTCTCTTTTTTAAATGACAATGAATTGTAAGGATCAATTATAATCCTAGGTAATTTAGAACTGTCTAACAATCCCTCTTCTAAATCAAAATCCCAAGATCTATTTTGTTTTGCCAATAACTCTCTTTGTAATTTATTTGCCAGTTTTGTAATTAAATTTTGAAAATTCGTTAACTGCTGATCTAAATTTTTTCTAAGTTTTAGGATTTCTTCTTGCTTTTCTAATGTTTCAGCTTTTGCAATCTCATCAAATTCAGTTGTAAATATTTTATAATCTTTATCATTTATACTACTATTAAACTTATGATTTAAATTTTCAGAGCTATCATTTTCTGAATCAGCATCTATAAATTGTTCATCTAGTCTAAATTCGTTATTATCATCTAAACCATCTACACCTTCTCTTAAACTATCATCTTGTTCTTTTTCATCTGATTTAGAGGATTCACTCGAATCATTCTTGGTAGAATCATTTTCTTCTTTCCCATCATTTTCTTGTTTTTGTTCTTTATTTTGATTATTTTCTGCATCAAAAATTTCCATATTTTGTAAAATTTCAGAAAATTTTGAATTATAGGAATTTTGATCTTCTAAATTTTTATTTAAATACTCAATATGTTTATTAAAAGAGTTTTCGAAATCTTTTTTCCAATAACTTAATATCTTTTCAGATAGTGAATTTAGATTAATTCCTAAAAAGTTTTTAAGCATATAAAGCTCAAATGCCTCTTCTATTGGGACATCATCTTTTGATTTTAATTGATTTTTTTTCTTATGAGAAATTTTATGAGAATAATTATCTTTCAAATTTTTTGATATTCCATTTAACATTTTTGTTCCTAATACTTCATATCTTATCTTTTCTGATAAATCATAAAGTACTTTACAAGAAGTATTTTTTGGTAAATTTTTTTTATAAATATTGTGATTTGAAAATTTTCTTTTTAATGCTTCTGAATCTGTTTTAGCTCTAAGTTTAAAGTAGTCTTCTTTATTATCTAAGTTTTCAAGTTCAAAAAAATCATAGTTTTTTGAACTAGAATTATCATATTTCTCTTTTTCTAATCTAAAGTCTTCAGATATAACTTTTACTGTAGAAATTAAAGCTTGTTTAAATTTTTCTTTAGAACTGTCTTCTTTGTTCATTTAAATTTGAATATTAATCATAGATTCTGGCAAATCTTCCCCAAAACATCTTTGATAATATTCAGCTATTATAGTTTTTTCTGAATCGTCACACTTATTTAAAAATGTTACCCTAAAAGAATAACCAATGTCTTTAAAAATTTCTGAATTCGAACACCAGTTTAAAACTGTTCTAGGACTCATTACAGTTGATATATCTCCAGCAATAAAACCTTTTCTTGTCAAAGATGCAACTTTTATCATGTTTGCAACTTTTTCTTTACCCTTTGGATTATTTAATTTTTTATTTTTTGATAAAATAATTTCCATTTCCTTCTCCAAGCTTAAATAATTTAATGAGGTCACTATCTCCCATCTATCTAATTGTGCCTGATTAATTTGTTGTGTTCCTGTATATAAACCTGATGTATCTCCTAAACCAATAGTGTTCGCAGTTGCAAATAATCGAAAGTATTTATTTTGTCTTACAACTTTATTTTTGTCTAGAAGTGTAAAAAAGCCATCACTTTCTAGGATTCTTTGTAACACAAACATAACATCACTTCTTCCTGCATCGTATTCATCAAATATTAAAGCGACAGATGATTGAAATGCCCAAGGTAAGATACCTTCTTTAAACTCCGTAACTTGTTTTCCATCTTTTAGAACAATTGCATCCTTACCGATTAAATCAATTCTACTTATATGTGAGTCTAGATTTATCCTTACACAAGGCCAATTCAATCTTGCTGCAATTTGGGTTATATGAGTGGATTTTCCAGTTCCATGATATCCGTGAACTATAACTTTTTTGTTATGCAAAAAACCACTTAGTATTGCCAGTGTAGTGTCATGGTCAAATTTATAATCTTTATCAATTTCTGGTACAAATTCATTTTTTTTAGAAAAAGCTTTAACTTCCATATCACTTTCTATCCCAAAAGTTTGTTTAACTGATAAATTTATATCTGGTTCTATATTTATATTAGCCGTCAATTTTTTCCCTATATGTATTTTTTAGCTGAGTGTAAGCTAAGGTTATTATTTTTAATTTTTCTTCAAATTTTTTATTACCAGAATTCTTATCAGGATGAAATTTTTTGACAAGTTTTTTAAATTTTTCTTGAACTTTTTCCCATTTTTGTGCCACATCTACGCCTAAAATACTAAAAGCTTTAATATCATAATTATTAAATTTAAATTTGTTCATATGATTAAAATCGTTATTATATTTTATTTTATCCATCTCATCTTTTAAAGCATCGTTCCATAAAATTTTAAAAAAATTATCTGAAGATCCAAAGCTTTGAGTTGGTTTATGCCATGTTATATCTGACTTTAAAAATTCTATAATTTGTTGATCGTTCATTCCTGAAAAATAATTCCATTTTTTATTGAACTCTTTTACATGCTTCAAACATAATAGCCTAAAATTCTTACTATTATCTCTTTCTTTAGGGGCTTTATAGTTCCCTTCTTCAGCACAATTATTCCAATCACAAATATTTTTCATGTTATATAATACTTTAAAATATGGATATAAATCAACTTTCTGAAATTGTAAAAAAAAAAATATTAAATCATAAAATAATAGAAAGTGTTGAGATTGAGGATAAGTCTTATCTTCATAAAAATCACAAATCAAACCAAGCTGGAAAATTTCATATAAAAGTTAAAATAAGATCCGCTGAACTAAAAAATAAAAGTAAAATTTTTTCAAACAAATTTATTTTTAAAATTATTCATAAGGAGCTAAAGGAAAATATACACTCTATTCAATTATTATTTCTTTAATGCTAAAAGTAGAAATTTTTTCAATTTTTTTTCTGTGATATGAAAATTTGTTTTA
>CACHJL010000036.1 GCA_902580135.1 uncultured Pelagibacteraceae bacterium
TTTAATTATTTGTGCTCCTATACCATAGTTTTTAATTAACTTATCATGTCCCTTTTTATAAAATTCTTTACTTTTATATTGTTTGAGTGTTCGGGTTACAGATTGTAAATTTGGATCTCTGATAAATATTAAAACACAATTATTAAATTTCTTGAAATAAGATATTGTTTTATCAAATGAATTAGGTAATTTTTGATTTATAAGATAATTTTCAACAACATTAGAAGAGATAACTCTTAAACGTGGTATAATACCTTTTTTGATTTTGCCTTTTATTAAAGCAAAATGTTCTGAACCATCTAATAGATTTTCAAAAACCTTAATTTTATATTTTTGATTTTGTACTTTAATTTGAGAAGATTTTTTTAATTTAATAAGTTTTTCTTTTCTTAATCTATAAGAAATTAAGTCTTCAATTTTTGCAATTTTTAATTTATGTTTTTTAGCAAATTTAAATAAATCATCGCCTTTAGCCATAGTTCCATCTTCGTTCATTATTTCGCAAATAACAGCTGCTGGAATTTTTTTAGATAATTTTGCAATATCAATCGATGCTTCTGTATGACCGGCTCTGATCAGAACTCCACCGTCTCTAGAAATTATTGGGAAAACATGTCCTGGTGAAACTATATCCTTCTTACTTGCATTTCTTTTAGTTGCAATTTTTATAGTTCGGGCTCTATCTTTCGCAGATATACCAGTGCTAATGCCTTTTTTTGCTTCAATAGAAATTGTAAAAGCAGTTTTGTTTCTAGACTGGTTAACAGGAGCCATATAATTTAATCCAAGCTTCTTTGATTGTCCTGAGCTAAGTGTTAAGCATATTAAACCCCTACCATATTTTGCCATGAAATTTATTTTTTCAGCATTTACATCTGAAGCTGAGAAAACTAAATCACCTTCATTTTCTCGATGTTCATCATCAACCAATATATACATTCCACCTTTTTTAGAAATTGAAATAATAGATTCTACGGAGCTATATTTATTTTTTTTCATTTATAAATTTTTTTGTATACTTAGATAAGATATCTATTTCAACGTTTACTAAATCATTTTTAACAATTTTAGAAAGGTTAGTAAGTTCTAAGGTATGTGGAACTATCCAAATTTCAAAACTTTCTTTTTTTATTTTTGATATGGTTAATGATACTCCATTAATTAATATTGAAGCCTTCTCAACTAAAAGTTTCTTAAATTGTCTAGATATTTTAAATTCAAAAACTAATGATTTATCAACTTTCTTGATTTGTTTAACTTTGCAGACTGTATCTACATGACCTTGGCAAATATGACCTGAAATACTTTGGCCAAATTTTAATGGTAATTCTAAATTAATTTTATCATTAGTTTTGATATTTTTAAATTTGGATTTTCTTAATGTTTCATTAGATAAATAAAATTCAATAATTTTATTTTTACAAGAAATAAGAGTTAGACAAACACCATCACAACTTATTGATAAACCTAAATCTTTTTTAGATAGCTTTATATCTGATCGTAAAAAAAGGTTTATACCCTTGTTTCGTTTTACAATTTTAGTAACTGTTCCTTTATTGAATATAATCCCGTTAAACATATTTTTAATAATAGTGCATCAATGAATCTTTATCTAAATAAGTATTTATTTTATCTTTATTTTTGAAAGTTATTTTTAGATTCTTATTAATACTTTTTACATTAAGTCTACTTTTTTTAATTATATTATTATTACTTTTGAATAAATAAAATTCATTAAATAACTTTTCTTTTAAAATTTTATTAGTTAATTTAATACCGCACTCAACAAGTATATTGTGAATTCCACTTTCATAGATTTTTTTAAAAATATACTTTAAGTCCATATTTCCATATTTATTAAGATCCACTTTAATTAATTTTATTTTCTTATTCTTTAAGTAAATCATTTTTTTCTTATTACTTGAACTATGAAAGATCATTGTATTATATTTTATTGAGCTATTTACTATAAAGCTGTTCATTTTTATTTTAAGATCTTTATCAATTATTAATCTAGTAGGGGAAAATTTTTCTAAACCATTAATACGACAATTTAATTTAGGGTTATCAGAATTTATAGTTTTATATGATGTTAATATACCTTGATTATAGTATCTTAAAAGATGTGACACTTTCCTTGAATGATCATTTGTAATTGGTTCATTACTTTTTAAAATATAAAAATTTGATGAACAAGCTAGTTTACCTATTACATAAGGCATTTTATTTTTTCTAACGTAATCGTAATTTTTGTACAGTTTTTTTGTTTCACTTTTTAATAATCCTGATTCAGCTGATATTTTTTTGGATTTTAAAATTTTTTTTGAATTATTAAAACTTCTTAAATCTGAATCTTCTATAGAATAATAAACCTTTTTAGCCTTTGATTGAATTATTGCATTTGTACAAGGTGGTGTTTTCCCATGATGAGAACAAGGTTCTAGTGTAACATAAATTGAAGAATTCGAACTATTTTTTTGACACTTATTCAAAGCTATAGTTTCAGCATGTGGTCTTCCATTTAAATTTGTAACTCCATAAGAAATAATTTTTTTATTTTTTACAATTACACACCCGACTGATGGATTGGTTCCAGTTAGTCCATTCTGATTTTTTGCTAAGTTAATAGCAAATTTCATATTTTTTTTATCAAATGAACTAAAGTTATTTTTTTTTAAAGACATCAATCTTGTCTACAAATTGAACAAAGTCCTTTTCTTCTCTAAAATTTCTATAAACTGATGCAAATCTGACATAAGCCACTGGATCAAGATCCTTTAAACCTTCCATTACCATTGTGCCTATTGTATTAGATGAAATTTCACTTTGACCAAGTTCTTCTAAAGATCTTGATATTTTTGAAATAAATTTTTCAACAGTTTCTGTATCAATTGGTCTTTTTTTTAGAGCGATATTAATAGATTTTGAAAGCTTGTCCCTATCAAAAGTTGATTTTCTTCCATTTTTTTTAACAACCATTAATTCTCTAATTTGAATTCTCTCAAATGTTGTAAATCTTTCGCCACATACACAAAGTCTTCTTCTCCTAATGGCAGTACCATCTTCAGTAGGACGTGAGTCAACTACTGAAGTTTCACCTTTTTTTTCACAAGGACAAATCATTTTCTTAAATTTTTATAAATAGGAAATGTTGAACAAAGAGAAATTACTTGTTTTCTAACTTCATTCTCTACTTTACTATTATCGTCTGGATTTTTAGATAATCCATCAATTACTTTTGTAATAAGTTCTCCTACTTTTTCAAATTCTTTTAATCCAAAACCTCTTGTTGTTGCTGCTTGTGATCCAAGTCTAATACCAGATGTAATCATTGGGCTTTCTGAGTCAAAAGGTATACCATTTTTATTACATGTTATATTTGCTCTAGATAAACTTTCTGCAGCTATATTTCCTTTAACATTAAAAGGTCTTAAATCTACAAGCATTAAATGAGTATCTGTGCCTCCAGAATAAATTTTAAAACCATTATTTTTTAAAGTTTCGGATAAAATTTTTGCATTAGCTAATACAGATTTAATATAATCTTTAAATTGAGGTCTTAATGCTTCAAGAAAACCTGCTGCTTTTGCTGCAATAATATGCATCAAAGGTCCCCCTTGATAACCAGGGAAAACTGCTGTGTTAATTTTTTTAGCAATATCTTCATGATTTGTTAGAATAATACCACCTCTTGCACTCCTAAAAACTTTATGTGTAGTTGATGTTACAACATGTGCATGTTCGCATGGATTTGGATAACCTTTTCCTGCAACTAAACCTGAGAAATGAGCCATGTCGACCATAAAATATGCGCCCACTTTATCACATATTTCTCTAAATCTTTTAAAATCTATAACTCTAGAATAAGCGCTTCCTCCAGCAATTATAAGTTTAGGTTTATTCTCTAATGCTAATTTTTCAACATAATCATAATCAATAAGTTCTGATTCTTTATCAACATCATAACCAATAGGATTAAACCATTTTCCAGACATTGAAATTTTTAATCCGTGAGTTATATGACCACCTGAATTTAAACTCATTCCCATAAATGTATCACCAGGCTTAAGTAAAGCTAAAAAAGTAGCACCATTAGCCTGGGCGCCTGAGTGCGGTTGTGAATTTGCAAATTTACAATTAAATAATTTTTTTAATCTTTCATTCGCTAAATTTTCAGCAACATCCACATGTTCACATCCATTATAATATCTTTTGCCTGAATAACCTTCGGCATATTTATTTGTTAATACAGATCCTTGCGCTTCTAGTACTGCTTGTGAAACAATATTTTCAGATGCAATTAACTCAATGTGTTCTTGTTGTCTTTGCAATTCGTCATCAATTGCCTTAAATAGTTCAGGATCAGTTTGAGATAAACTATCTTCAAAAAAACTTTTGTATTGATCGTTTAAATATTTACTTTCACTAGACATAATTTAAATATTTTTTACCCTTTTTTTGTGTCTTCCTCCCTCAAATTTAGTATTCAAGAAAGCATTTAAACAATTAAAAGCTAAGTTTTTACTTGTTAATCTAGATCCCAATGTAATGATATTTGCATCATTATGCAATCTAGATAATTTTGCATTTTTAACTGAATAACACAGTGCTGCTCTAATTTTTTTATGCTTATTTGCAGTCATTGCCATTCCCATACCAGAACCGCAAACCAATACTCCAATATTTGACTTCTTTTTTGACACTTTTGAACAAAGTTTATGTGCATAATCAGGATAATTAACAGATTTTTCTGAACTATTTGTTCCCATATCCATAATTTTCAATTTTTTTGAGTATTTTTTTATAATTGCTTTTTTAAGATTATAGCCAGCGTGATCAGATGCAATAAAAATTGTTTTCAAGTTAATGAATTTATAATCTAAAATTAATTAAATTTATAGTCTAAAACACACGCTACTAAATGCACTCTGTTTTCTTCACCTCCATTAAATGCATTGTGATACTTTAAATTATTAGTTACCCATACAGATCCATCTGCTGGCATGTGTTGTGCAGTTTTATCTATAACCATCAAACATCCGGGATTTGTTACTATTGGGATGTGTAATCGTGGCTCTGGATCTCTGTGCCAACTTAATGTCGACCTAGGTTCTTTTAGTAAAAGCCTAATTCTCCCAAGTTTATAATATTTTTTTAATTCATCAAAAACTTCTTTAAAATATGTATGTTCAAAATCTTTAACAAATTCTGTATACCTGCTTTCTTCAACATCAACATCCCTTGATACTTCAATTCCTGTAGAATCTGGTTTAGTCCAATAAACTCCTCTTGCTTTAGAGCCTTTAATTGATTCTGGATCTCCTGGAATTTGTGTTAACGAAATAGCTGCAAAATGTGGAATACCTAAACTACTGTCGAATCCTTTTATTTTTAAAACTTCATTTAAGGCATTCTTTAACTTTTTTAAGTCAAATTTTAGTTCTTGCTTTTGAAAATCACCAAGAAATTTTTTTGTTTTTCGATCTGATAGTGAAGTTACGTTAGACATATCGAATAAATACTTTATTTATTACTATAATACATATAAATATTGCCGCATATTAAAAATTTATTGAGAATGATTATCACAGGTAAATACCCAAGTTTAAGACTTAGAAGATCAAGAAAATTCACTTGGTCTAGAAGACTTGTTCAAGAAAATAATCTTTCTGCTAATGATCTTATTCTGCCAATATTTCTAACTGAAGGAATCAATAAAAAGATTCCAATTAAGTCCATGCCAGGAGTTTTTAGATACAGTATAAATAACTTAGGTTTTATTGTTGATAAAGCTATTAAAAGAAAAATACCAATGATTGCTTTGTTCCCATACACTAATCAAAAATTAAAGGATTCTTATGGTTCTGAGTCTTTAAATGAGAATAATTTAGTTTGCAAAGCAATTAAATATGTAAAAAACAAATATAAAAATAAAATTGGAATTATGTGCGATGTTGCTTTGGATCCATATACATCTCATGGTCATGATGGACTTCTTAAAAATAATGAAATTTTAAATGATGAAACTGTAGATTTATTAGTCGAACAAGCTTTATTACAAGCAAAGATAGGATGTGATGTAATAGCTCCGTCTGATATGATGGATGGAAGAATAAAAAAAATTAGGAAAAGACTAGATAAAGAAAATTTGCAAGATGTTCAAATCCTATCGTATGCGGTCAAATATGCATCAAATTTTTATGGTCCCTTTAGAGATGCAGTTGGTTCTAAAGGTGCTCTAAAAAGTGATAAAAAAACATATCAAATGGATTTTCGAAATCTCAATGAGTCTCTTAGAGAAGTTTCTATGGATATAAAAGAAGGTGCGGATATGATTATTGTTAAACCTGGAATGCCTTATCTTGACATAATA
>CACHJL010000037.1 GCA_902580135.1 uncultured Pelagibacteraceae bacterium
TAATAGAATTTCTTTTTAAGTCTATAATATTAAATTCTATTTTTTGCTTATTTTCTAAGTGAAATGGTACTAACAACTTTAACAATTTATTTTCTGGTTTAGTTCTTTTGTTTCTGCCGTCTGTATGAAATAAGTTAAAATCAATACCTGGTAGATTATTTTTAAAGTGGCATCTAACTGCCACATATCCTAGGTAAGGATCTGTTTTAAGAAATTTTTTTGCAAAATCTATTATTTTTTCATTAAAAACTATTTTTTGTATCTCTGGAAAGTGTATTAAAGGATCTTTGAATTCTACAGAATTTGTATATTTACTATAATACTTATATCCTTTTTGCATTATTGATTTGCTTACTTTTGCTGATATTTCTCCTGTAGGTTGCTTAAATTGATTACCCTCAAATATTTTATTAAATTTTTTTGGCAACCAGTAAAAATTATCATTTTTAAAATTATTTTTTTTTACCTCTAAAATATTAGATGGAGTTTTTATCAAGCTTAAATTATTTAACATTTTTGGAATTTTTTTTTTGATAGTTTCTATTATTCCATTAGATAAATAATTCTTCAAAACTGCAATTCCATGTTTATTTACAGAGCTAACCAATCTGAATGATTTTGTATCTTTAAAGTACATTTTGCCTTCAGCTACCAAATAGTATAACCACCATCAACAATAATGGATTGACCTGTAAAATACGAATTTCCATTTGATAATAAAAATTCTATAGCATTTACTAAATCTTCAAGTTTTCCGATTCTTTTTAAAGGGATATTGGAATTAATAGATTTTATATATTTTTTATTTTCTACTTTACCTTTTCTTGGAAAAAAACCTGGGATCAATAAATTTATTGTTATGTTATTATCAGCTTCACGTGAAGCTAAATGTTTGGTATATTGTGTTATAGCTCCCTTGCTAGAAGAAATAATTGGCGATGGTCCATTATCTAAATTTAAATAAGTTTTAAATTTTGGTGCTTGAATTCCCCATATTGATCCTACGTTGATTATTTTTCCATATTTATTTTTTCGCATCATAGGTAAAACTTTTTCTGTAAGCAGCATTGTGCTTCCAAAAGTACCCCAAAACTCTTTGTTTAATGAAGAAACATTATATTCTAAAAATTTACCTCGTTTACCATCACATATATTATTTACTAGCACATCTACTTTTTTAAATTTTTTTTTAATATTTTTTAATATTTCAATAACTTTATCTGGGGAATTAAAATCAACTTCATACCAAAATAAATTTTTTTTAAGGTTATTAGGTAATGTTTTTTTATAGTTTACATAATTATCAATATTTCTTGATAAACAAATTACTTTACCACCATTTAATAAAAGTTGCCCTGTAAAAATACTGCCAATTCTACCTACTCCTCCAGTAACTATAGCTATAGAATTTTTTTTAGTTTTTTTTTTTTTCTTGTAATTTAATAATGATCTATAACTTAGATATTTATCCATAAGTTTAATTAATTAATCTTTTAAATTTGAAATAATTTCTTTTTTATCTAAAGATGGTAGCATATCGTGTATTGGAGATCCTGATTTTACCTTGGGTATTATTTGTTGATCATGCTCTAATTGAACGTCACAAACTATTGGTCCTTTAAATTTAAGCACATATTCTATTTTTTCATGAAGATCGTTATGATTATTAATCTCTGTAGATTGTATTCCATAAGCATTTGAAACTTTTTGAAATCAGGTAAACTTAAACCACTTTTTAAATCACATCCAACGTATTTTCCTTTCATCCATGTATTAATTGTCTGCTTAATCATTCCATATCCATTGTTATTAATAACAAAAACTTTTATTGGTAAATTGTGTGCTTTAATATTTTCTAACTCTTGAATATTCATTTGCATTGATCCATCACCAATTATTGCTATTACCTGTGATTTTTTTGAAGCCATAGATGCTCCTATAGCTGCGGCAACAGAGTAACCCATTGGGGAGTGATTTAATGAAGTAAATATTTTTTGGTTTTTTTTTGGAACAAATGCCTGGTAGGCCCAAACTAAATTTGCACTTGCGTCAGGTATTATTATTTCATTTGATGAAGCAAGCTCAGAAAGTTTGTTGAAAAAAATGTAAGGATTAACTTTATTTCTTTGTCTATAATAACTTTCTTGAATAATTGGATACTTTTTCTTTAAATTTTCAATCTTATTGAACCATTTTTTGTTGGGTTTCCATCTAATTTTTTTTTTATTTAATAAATCTATGAAATCTTTAACATTACAATCTATTTTTAAATCTATATTTATACCATTTTCTTCTTTTAACTCAGCCCTATCAATATCAACTTGTATTTTTTTTGCATTTGGGGCAAAAAGCTTGGGATTTCCACCTATTAAAGGGCCACTCATTCTTGACCCTAAAATAACTAATAAATCTGATGATTGGATAGAAAAATTGCCGTATCTTGTTGCATACACGCCAAAAGAACCAATATTTTTTTTATCATTTGCATCAAAGTATTCTGCCATTGCCCATGTCGGTGCATAAGGAATTCTTGTTTTTTTTATAAGCTTTTTAATTCCAGAAATATTTTTTGAAATTTTTACCCCATGGCCAATTATAAAAATTGGCTTTTTAGATTTATTTATCATTTCAGAAGTTTTATTAATATATGTTTTATTAATAAATGCTTTGCTCTTAAAATTATAAAATTTTTTCTGTTCACTTAGTTTAATATCCATTCTCTGAATATCGTCTGGTAAATCAATCAAACATGGTCCAGGCCTTCCAGTTTGAGATAAATAAATACATTTATCTATTTCATAAGAAATTTTTTTTACATCAGTTATTCTTACAGCATACTTTGTGAAAGAAGATACCATTTCTTTTATTTCCATCTCTTGAAATCCAAGTTGTCGAAGGTTTTGATTCTTTTTTAGAGCTTTAGTAACTGGAGCACCAGTAATATAAAGTGAAGGAATAGAGTCATAATAAGAACAAGCCAAACCTTGTAAAGAATTTATTGCTCCTGGACCGCTAGTAACTACTACTACTCCTAACTTTCCAGAAACTCTATAATATGCATCAGCTGCTAAGGAAGCACCTTGTTCATTTTGAGAGGGTACAATAGTTAATTTTTTCTTTTTACTTAGACTATCCATTATATGAATTACAAAACCTCCCTGACCACTAAAAACATGGTCAGTTATTTTTTCAATCTTATTTGCAATTAAATCTGAAGCTTTCATTTTTTATCTATTATTATCTTACATAAAAATCTTTAATCTTTTTTATCATAAAATTTAATTGATCTCTACTTAAGTATTGGTGAACTGGAAGTGTAAGTAACTCTTTAGCTTGATTTTCTGCACATGGAAAATCATATTTTTTATAACCTAGAGTCATTGAAGGTTTCTGAAGATGAAGAGGTTTTGGATAATGTATTTTAACTTCAATTTTATTTTTCAATAAAAATTTTTTTAATTTCTCTCTTTTTTTAAACTTAGCCATATAAAGTGCAAAAGTTTCTTTATAGTTCTTGGGTCTTTTTGGAATTTCTACTTCATTTAATTTGGATAGCTCTCTATCTAGCACTTTTGCATTTTCAGATCTTTTTTTAATTATTTTATCAACTTTTTTTAACTCAATCATAGCTACAATTGCTTGAAAAGGTTGAAGCCTTGTATTAACACCCCAAATATCTATGTTGTCTCTATCGACCATCCCATGATTTCTATATTTATATAACCATTTTGCTATTTTATCATTATTTGTAACTATCATTCCTCCATCACCCATTACATTAAGTGACTTTAAAGGATGCATGCTAAAGGCATTTACTTCTCCAAAAGTACCGGGACTTTTGTTGTTAATTTTTGCACCTATTCCCATACAAGCATCTTCTATAATTTTTATATTATGTTTCTTGGATATTTTAAGAATTTTATTCATATCAGGTGATGCACCTCCCCAATGAACAGGTAAAATTGCTTTGGTTTTTCTTGTAATTACTTTTTCAATTTGATTTATATCAATCTGATATCTTTCATCGCAATCAACAAAAATCGGTTTTGCACCACAATCAACGATGGCTCCTGTAGTTGCATAAAATGAATTACACACTGTTATAACTTCATCTCCTTTTTTGATACCTGCTGCTTTTAAAGATAATATTAATGCATCAGTACCATTATTAGTCGAAACACAGTGTTTTACGCCAATATAATTAGCAAATTTATTTTCAAAATTTTTGACATATTTGCCAAGCGTAAAATCAGAAGACTTAATTAAATTTTTCCACTCTTTAAAATATGGACTTGTATTTGAAAATTGAAAAGGTAAATAATTGAATGGAACTTTCATTGTTAAATAAATTTATTTTTTATAAAAATCATTTATTTTTTTGCAAACAAATACTATTTCATTTTTTTTTAAATATTGGTGATGTGGAAAAGCCAAAACTTTTTTTACCAACTTATTGGTTACTGGGAATTTTTTTTTATTAATATTTAAGTATCTAGTTGCTTTATGAGAATATAATGGATTTTTATAATAAACTAAGGTTTGAATATTAAACTTTTTCAAATATTCTTGAAGTTGATCTCTTTCTTCACATAGATTAATAAACATTACATTTGCATTTTTTTTATAATTAATTTCATCAATAATTTTAACTTTTTTATTAATTTTCTATATAAATTAATATTCTTTTGCCTTTGATTAATTACACTTTTAAGTTTTTTTAACCTAAAACTCAAAACTTCTGCATTCAAAGAATCTAATCTAGAATTAACACCAATAGTTTCAACGTTGTCTCTACCTTTTAAACCGTGATTTCTAAAAAGTTTAATTTTGTCATATAAAAATTTTTTATTAGTAAGTACAAAGCCTCCATCTCCTAATCCATTCAAGTTTTTTAATGGATGAGCTGAAAAAGCAGCAATATCACTAAATGTTCCAGCATGTTTTTTTTTAAAATAAGAACCCATACCTTGGGCTGAATCTTCTATAATCTTTAAATTATATTTTTTTGCAATTTTACAAATTTTATCCATATCACAAATTCTACCAGTCCAATGAACTGGCATGATTGCCTTTGTTTTTTTAGTTATAGCTTTTTCTATTAAATCTGCATTCATATTTAAATCGTATCCTATATCTACAAAAACAGGTTTTGCGCCTATATGAATAATTGAGCTTACAGAAGCAATAAAAGAAACAGGAGATGTGATAACTTCATCGCCTTTTTTAATTCCAAGACTCCATAAAGACATCATTAAAGCGTCGGTTCCAGAATTTAATCCTAGGCAATATTTTGAACCAGTATATTTGCAGATAGAATTTTCAAAATCCGAAACTTCAGATGTTAAAATAAGATTTCCTTTATTTAAAACTTTTTTTATATGTTTTAAAATTTGAACCTTTTCTATCTTAAATCTTTTTTTTAAATCAATTATTTCAACTTTCATCTTTATATTATTAAAAATTAGTTATTACATCCTCAAATGATCTAAATTTAAATTTTGGATATATCTTTTCTAAATATGATTTTTTAAAAGCTCTGTATCCATTGTGAGGCATAGCACCAACTCTTTTTTTATATATAATTTTATTTTTTTTACCGTAAAATTTTACTAATTTTCTAGAAATTTCATTAAATGAAATAACTTTTCCAGTTACTAAATTATATTTTCCTGAGGTTCTAGATATTATTAATTTTGAGATTGCTTCACTTACATCATTTATCCATACATGATCTCTTAACTCTTCTCCTTTTCCAAATAATTCAATATCCTTTTTATCTTTAATTAATTTTATGAAGCGATTTGGTCCGTATCCATTATGAGGATCTCCATTTCCATAAACTAGAGTTGGTCTTACTATGCATAATTTTTTTGTAAATACATTTTCCAACATTATTTCTCTAGTTAAATGCATTATACCGTGTAAAGATTCAGGAACTGTTAAACTAGTTTCATCTATTTTTTTTTTACTGTCAGAATAAACTGCGTCAGAGCTCAAATATAATAAAAAAGATGGAGATTTTTTTTTAATCACCTTGCACACATGTTTTGCCATTAATAAATTATTTAATAACATGCTTTCATTTTTGACGGGCGCTTCTGCTGCAGCAAAAAAAATAGCATCCCCTTTTTTTATAATTTTTAAAAGTTTTTTTACAGAACTCTCTTTTTTTAAGTCAATTTTTTTTCTAGGTAGTTTCAAAATTTTAATGTTAGATTTTTTTATTATTTTTTCTACATACCCAGAGATAAAACCTCCTGAGCCTAATATTACTAATCTGTGTTTGACTGTCATAAATATGAGTATTTATTTTTTATAATATTTTATATTAAAAGCAAAT
>CACHJL010000038.1 GCA_902580135.1 uncultured Pelagibacteraceae bacterium
AGGTGAAAATGTTTCTTTTATTGAAATAAAAAAATATGACCAAAACAATAAAGATTCAAAAATAAAAATATCTAAAATCATATTTATTTAATTTTGCAATCAAACTGATCTAGAGTAACAAAAAAAATTTTATTAATTTCAGCTGAATGATTAATTTCGCAGTTTCTCATTTCAGCCTCTATGGTATTTTCTGCTACATGCTGAAAAGTAGATTTACCAGTAACTTTTTTTACATATATATCAGTTCCTGTAGTTAAAAGCGATTTTACTACATTTCCTCCTGAGGCAATAGTTGCTCCCGAACCTAGAAATGATGTTGTTTGTCCACTACAACCATAGAAAAATAACAACGATAATAAAACAAAAATTAATTTTGTCATAAATTAAAATTACATATAAAATTTAATTTTCATATAAACAAGATGTTCAAATTGAGCGAAATGATTTTAAATTTATTAGAAATAATTAATAAAAATTCTATTTTCCAATTCCTATCAATGTTAGATCGTCTTCTAAGATGCCTGAAACCTCTTTAACGCCTTTTTCCTTGTATTCATGTTTTAAACTTTTTTGACGAATTTCTTCTGTTGCGTTTTGTAATTCTATTTTTAATTTTGAGTTTTGATGTCTTTTCAATAATTCCTTAACTCCCTCAACTCCTATTTCATTGTTGTTTTCATCTAAACATTCAGAAAAGCCATCTGTAAAACAATAAACTCTACTAGAGCCCAGTTTGAAATTTTCAAGTTTGTATGCTTTTTCATTTTTTTGTTTTGTAACCCCAAGAGGAGTCGAGCTTGATGGATATTCTACAAAGTTATCTCCTGTCTTAACCAATGCAGGTTGGTGTCCTGCGTTAGCAATCTCGATTTCATCTGTTTTTAAATTATAGCTGCCAATAATTGATGTGATAAATGTACCGCTAGGATTAGTTAAATTTAAATCATTATTCATTTCAAAAAGAATTTCGTTTGGTTTGTATTTCTGTTTAGCAAATATTTTGAATAGTGTAATAGCTTTTGCCATAACCATTCCTGCATTCACTCCCTTCCCCGATACATCGGACAAATTAAAATAAATTTGATCATCGTGTGGATAAAAATCATAAAAATCTCCTGATATTTCTCTTGCAGGAATATTTAGTCCATAAACTGGGTAATTTTCCATATCCCTTTCTGGCATCAATTTCTTTTGAACTTGCATTGCTAATTTAATTTCATTTGAAACTCGATTTTTCCACATATTTTTTTGTTTTTCGGATTCTTCGAGTTTATGCATCATTCTGTTATATTGCGTACCTATAAGCCCTGTCTCAGTAAATGAGTCTTGTGGAGCTCGCAAAGTATAATCTTGGGTTTCTGCTTGCTTACCTAAAACATTTAAAAGTTCATGTGTATCAGTCGAAGCATTGTGTTCTGCTATGTTTAAACCAAGTTCTTCATTAATTTTGCTTACTCTTAAAGGATAAAAATAATTAATAATTTTAAAAATTAAATATGATGATACAAAACAAAAAGCACCTATGCTAACAATTCCTATTAGCTGAACATATAATTGATCCAATCTTGAAATTTCAATTCCCATTTTTTCTATATCACCAAATATTGCAATAGCCAAAGTTCCCCATATTCCGCAAATTAAATGAACTGGAATAGCATTAACAACATCATCGATTTTTAATTTTTCCAAAATAATTAAAAAACTTCCAGATAATATTCCACCGATACCTCCAATAATAATAGCACTTGCAGGTGAAACAAAAGCACAAGACGCAGTAATTGAAACTAAACCTGCTATTGGTCCAGTTATCATAAACATAGGCTCGGGTTTTCTCATAACAATAATTCCCATAACACTTGAAAAAATTAGTCCAGCAGATGCTGCCATAAATGTATTAATTAATATTAATGGTATTCTAATATCCATTGCTAAATTGGCACCACCATTAAAACCAAACCAACCAAACCATAAAATTAAAGCTCCTAATGCTGCCATTGGAGTATTGCTTCCTTGAAAAGTTTTACCACCCTCAGAATCATTTTTTCTAAATCTTCCTGTTCTCGGACCAACAATAAGTAAAACAGCTAAAGCAACCCAGCCACCAACCGAATGGACAACTGAAGCTCCTGCAAAATCAATGAAGCCTAATTTACCAAGCCAACCAAATTTTTTTTCAGGATTTGAAAAATCAAAAGCCCAAATCCAGTGACCGACTAAAGGATATATTATTCCTGATGTTATAAATGTTATTATTATATAACTAAAAAATTTTAATCTTTCAGCTACAGCTCCAGAGATAATAGTTGCTGCTGTTGCAACAAACATTGCTTGAAATACAAAATAAGTTTGATAGCCAGCAACATTTGTAAAAAAAAGGAAATACTTTGTTCCAACCAAACCGGAGTAGCTAGCACCATACATTAAACCAAAACCAAAAGCCCAAAAAGTAACAACTGCTATTCCAAAGTCTGCTAAATTCTTTAGCGCAACGTTTATGCTACTTTTTCTTCTTGTTAATCCAGATTCTAAGCACATAAATCCAGCTTGCATTAAGAAAACTAATATTGAGCACATTAATAGCCAGAATGTATCTAAATTTGCTTGAAGAATTGCTTCAAGACGAAACTCTAGAGAATTTAATGATCCTTTGCTGCTTAGTTCGGCTTGGGAAATACTAGATTCAAGTTTATCTACATTTGTATAAATATATTTTCTTATCTCTGATAGATCTCTAAATAATTGCTCTATTCTAACATCAGCCATTAATTCAAATTTTTATACTAATTTGATAAAACGCTTACTGCTTCACTTGGATCTTCAATAAATTTAGCAACACTAGTGACTTTAATAACTTCAAAACCTGTGCCTAATATAGCTTTTTTGAAGTCTTCATCGCTCAAATTTGACTTATCTTCAAAAGCAGAAACGGCAACTCCTTCTGGCCAAGAAACTTTAACTTTCGCTGTTGGGCTTGCTTTAACTAAAGCGTCAGTTACCATTTTTTGACATTTAATACACATCATGCCGTTTACTTGGGCTACCATAGACTCTGTAGCATAAGTAATATTGGTAATCGAAATTAAAAATACCAAAATCATTGAACTTAATATTTTTTTCATATTTTTCCTTTATAACAGTCTATTACTATTTGATGATTAAATTAAGAAATAAATTAATTAATTATATAAGTATATTTGAAAATTAATGTAACGTTAATCTTTTTTCTTCCAAATAAAATAAAAGAGATATGGAACAGTTGCGGGAATTATTCCAAACCAAAACCATTCATCCCACTTAAAGCTTTTATCCAATGCCAAACTTTTTAGACCATTCCACCAAGTTAAGTAGCCTATAAATATTATCCAAGCTAAACTTATAGTTGTAAAAATCTTTTGATTTCTTGATGGATTTTCACCATAATACTTTAAAGCTAAATTTTTGAATTTTTCTAACCACATAATGCTCATTGAATTTTAACAACCAGATCTTGTCGTTGTTAAATTTTGATCTAATGTTATGCTGCAGCCTGTTCCAGAGTTGAGAGCTTTAATCACGTAAGGTGATTTGGAAGAGTCTACGCATATATTAAAACCTATATCTTCAGTGATTACAGATGGATTTGTTCCATCCCCGTCAAGTAAATTTGCCTCTACTTGTCTTGAAGTTGCTTGGGAAGGCGTACAAGAAGCGCTATTTGTATAATATTTAAAATAATCAGAATAAAATTCAGTTTGCGCAAGTGATACTTGTTGCATGATATTTTCTGCAGATTTTCTTTTTGCAGATTTTGTATAACCAGAATAAGAAACAACGCCTATTGCAGATATAATTCCTAGTACCGCTACAACCACCAGGAGTTCTATTAATGTAAAACCAGAACTCCTAGAAGTCATAAATTTTTTTTCTTTATTCAACTAACATTGAATTTGTTAGCACGTTTGTTTCAGTACCAACTGCTTCATCAAAACATGTATGAACATAGATTGTTCCACTAACAGCTCCTATGTTAGTTTTTCCTCTATTATCTTTAGTGCAAGTAGGTGCTGTAGCAGTTGCTCCAGTTACTATTGCGGTAACTTTTGTATCATAAGGATCTTTGAATTCATCTTTCAATACAGTGTTAGCTGCAGTAATTAATGCGGCATCACCACCAGTTGCAGTCATGGTTTTGCATGTGATTGTTGCTGTTCCTGCAGCATTTTTCATAATGCCGGCGTCACCCATTGAACACTTTTTCATTTCAGCAGCTATATATTTAACAACAGCTCCTTGATTTGATTTAGATGCAGATTTTTTTGCACCTGCTGTGTATCCAGAGTAGGCAACAACACCTACTGCCGCTAAAATACCTATAATTGCTACAACAACTAGCAATTCAATAAGTGTAAAACCTTTTTCTGTTTTCTTCATTTATTTTCCTCTTTTTTTTTTTATTAATTAATAATTTTATATGATGCATTTTTTTTCATTTCAATCAATTATGCAAGTGTTAAAAATGGGTTATTTTAATGATAATTTCTTGATTTTAGTTAAAATATATTAAATATTTGTTATATATACATCATGTCTTATAAAATTACAGAAGAAGGTAACATAGCAACAGTTCATCTAGATGGTGAAATAGACATGGATGTAACTGAAAAAGCAAAAGAGGTAATTATGCCTCTTATTGAAGCTGGTAAAGAAGTTCACTTAAATCTTAAAGAAGTGCAATACATGGATTCTTCTGGAATATCTGTTCTAATTGAAAGTCATCAAAAAGCAGCCGAACTTGGAAATAAAGTTATTCTAAAAGAAATAAGCAAATCGGTTCTTAAAGTTATAATGATGGCAAAACTGGAACAAATATTAATAATTGAATAATGGCTTTTAAAGAGTTCAAAGAGTTTCCGGTTGAGTCTTCAAGTTTAAAAGAAATTAGAAATTTTGCTAGAGAAGTATTGGCTAAAGAACCAATCTTTGAGTCATCAATGGATGATATTGTTTTAGCATTGGCCGAAGCAGCTCAAAACATTGTTAAGCACGCATATAATGGACAGCCCACAAATGATACAATGAAAGTTGATATAAATTTTGAAAACAATCAGTTGACTATAGAATTATTTGATAAAGGAAGTCCTGCAATACCACAAAATATTAAACCAAGAAAAATTGATGATATTAAAGCTGGAGGATTAGGAACGTTCTTTATTGGTCAAATTATGGATGAAGTTATATTTAAAATTTCAACAACTGATTGGGTAAACCATTTAACATTAAAGAAGAATTATTGATTTTTACTGTCCAATAATTGCACCAACATTGAAAATTGGTGAGTACATTGCAATCATTAATCCACCGATCATAACACCCATGAATACAATCATAATAGGTTCAATTAAGCTAGACATGTTATCAACAGAAGTGTCAAACTCTTCTTCATAATAATTTGCAACTGAAGTAAACATTTCATCTAAATTACCAGTTTGTTCTCCGACAGAAATTAACTGACTAAAAGTTGGTGGGAAAGTTGGTTCTTTTAAAAATAACTTAGTTAAAGTATCTCCTGAAAAAACTCCTTTTTTTACATTTTCCAAAGCTAAAGTTACAACATCATTATTACTTACTTGTTTTGCAATCTCAATACTTTCTAAAAGGTTTACTCCAGCAGCACTCAAATTACCCATAATTAATGAAACTCTTGCAATTAAAGATTTTAAAATCATATCTCCAAATACTGGCATTTTTAAAACTCTTTGATGCCACTTATATCTAATTGTTGGAATTTTCGCTGTTGTGTATTTGAATACACCAAACGCAACTGCAATCACTATAAATGTTGTCAGTCCACCACTACCCCTCATAAAATTACTAGCTGTCATTATTACTGCAGTTGGAGTTGGTAGTGGAACACCCATTCCTTCATACATTTCAGCAAATATTGGAACCACTTTAATCAACATAAAAACCATCACTGTAATTGCAGTAACAAACATTACAGCAGGATACATTAATGCACTTTTAATTTTCTTTTTTACTTTTTCTCTTTTTTCAAGTGAATCAACTAATTTAAGCAAGAAAATATCTAGTTTACCGCTGGCCTCACCGGCTTTAATCAAGTTAATATAAATATTATCAAATACTTTAGGATATTTTTCAAAACATTTTGATAATGTTAGTCCACCTTCTAAGCTTTTTCTAATATCTTCAACAATAATTTTTAATTCTGGATGCTCCAACTGATCTCTTAACATTCCTAAAACATTAAGAATTGGCAAACCTGCCTTAACCATTGTT
>CACHJL010000039.1 GCA_902580135.1 uncultured Pelagibacteraceae bacterium
ACATTTAATCTAGGTTCAATTTTTTTTATTTCTTCAATTTTAAGTTCATTAAGTTTTTTTTTATTTTTTTCAGCAAAATTAATTATTTTTGCAGTTTGCAAATAGGCTTTTCTAAAAGGATAATTTAATTCTTTAACCATATAATCTGCAAGATCAGTAGCAGTAATATACCCTTCATTAGCAAGTTCTAACATTCTTTTTTTATTTACAGAAAAATTCTTTAAAATATCATTCAATATTATTAAAGAGTTTTTTAATTGATCAAAAGATTTAAATACTAATTCCTTGTCATCTTGAAGATCTTTGAAGTAAGATAATGGAAGACCTTTTAATATAGTCAGCATTGAAAACAAATTACCAATAGATCCTCCTGTTTTGCCTCTTAAAAATTCCAAAGGATCAGGATTTTTTTTTTGAGGCATTATGGAAGATCCAGTAACAATTTTATCATTTAAAGAAATTAAATCAAAAGCATCTGAATTCCATATTATAAATTCTTCTGCAATTCTAGAAATATGAATTGAACATGAAGAGCAAGAATATAAAAAATCAATAACAAAATCTCTATCTGAAACTGTATCAATTGAATTTTTTGTTGGTTTATTAAATTTAAGTTTTTTTGTTGTGTAAAATCTGTCAATATTAAAAGAAGTACCTGTTAAAGCTACTGCACCTAGAGGATTTTCATTTAAATTATCGAGATTGTTTATAAATTTTTTTTTGTCTCTAGTAAACATTTCTACATAAGCTAATAGATAATGTGCAAATGAAACTGGTTGGGCATTTTTTAAATGTGTAAAGCCAGGCATTATTGTTTTTACATTCTTATCAGCACTTTTGAGAATATTTCTAATTGTAAGGTTTAAGGTACTAATTATTTCTTTAGTTGATTTTTTTAACCAGATTTTAAAATCTGTGATAACTTGATCATTTCTAGATCTTGCAGTGTGAATAAAACCGGCATCTTCACCAATCAATTCAAAAAGTCTGTTTTCTATATTCATATGAATGTCTTCAAGACCTTCATCAAAAATAAATTTTTTTTTTATAATTTCATTTTTTATTCTATTTAATCCCCAAAAAATTTTATTTTTTATTTTAAAATTAATTATTTTTTGTTTAAATAGCATTTCAACATGTGCGAGAGATGCCTCAATATCTTCACTAAATAATCTTTTGTCGACTGATAATGAGCCACCAACCTTTTTAAAAAGGTTTGTAGATTCTTTTTTTATTCTTGTTTTCCAAATTGGTTTATTGTTTTTATTTTTACTCATGATAATTAATTATATATTTTAAAATGAAATATCAAAAATTAAATTATTTAGTATTTTTTATTTACTTATTATCATCTAGTGTATCATATTCAATAGAGCGACCAGATATAAATAATCTTATAATTCATGAAAAGAAAAAAACAATTGGAAAAGTAGAATTTTTTAATTCAAAAAAAAATAAAGAAACTTTAGAAAATTATAAGGAAAATTTAATAATAATAAATTTTTGGGCAACATGGTGTTTACCTTGCAAAGAAGAAATGCCCCATCTAGATAAACTAGTATCAAAAAATAAATTTAAAAAAATAAAAGTTATTCCAATAAATATAGCAGACGAGAAATTAAAAAAATCCAAAGAATTTTTTGAAAAATTAAATATAAAAAATTTAGAAATTTTTTATGGTCCAAGTCTTGATTTAGCTAAAGAATTCAAACTTCGCGGAATTCCAACAACAATTTTTATTGATAAAGATGGATATGAATTTGCAAGAGTTATTGGTTTTATAGATTTTGAAAATAAATCATTTTTAGATTGGTTATATAATAAAATATGAAATTTTGTCTTAATACAACAACCATAAAACCAGAAAATAATGAAAGTATAAAAAATGCTGTAATTTTACTTCATGGATATGGAGGTGACGGAAAAGATATAAGCATGTTAACTTTAAATTGGAAAAGATTTTTAAAAAATACAATTTTTTTATGCCCTGATGCACATGAAATATGTAAGATTAATCCAAGTGGTTTTCAGTGGTTTGACCTTAATACTGAGGATGAAGAATATATTTTGAAAGAAGTTAAGAAAGCAGAAAATAAATTAAATAAATACATTGAAGAAGTAAAATTAGAATATAAGTTAAACAATTCTCAAATATGTATCTCCGGTTTTAGCCAAGGGTGCATGATGTCGATTAATGTTGGCTTAACATCTAGCGAAAGTTTTAATTGTATAGTTGGTTTTTCAGGAAAAATAATTAACCCTAAGGATCTTTCTTTAAGAATAAAAAAAAAAACAAATATATTAATGATACATGGTGATATGGATCAAATTGTTCCACCAAGTAACTTATTAGATGCTAAAGATTATTTTATTAGAAATAAAATTAATATTGACACACTAATGATAAAAAATTGTGATCATCATATACCAATTGAAGCATCAAGTGCAGCATTAAAATTCATAAAAAAAAATTTAATTAATTAATAAAAATTTAATATTCAAGATGTGATCTTGATATAATTTAATAGATATTGTAGAATTATTTTATGATTGAAATGACAGATCAAAATATTTCATTGGAAAAGTGTCCTGCACTAGTTTTGAATGCTGATTATAGACCTTTAAGTTATTATCCATTATCACTATGGAGTTGGCAAGATTCAGTTAAGTCAGTATTTTTAGATCGAGTATCTATAGTAAACTATTATGACAGAACTATCAGAAGTCCTTCTTTTAGTATGAAACTTCCTAGTGTAATCGCGCTTAAATCTTTTATAAGACCTCAATCAAATCCAAATTTTACTAGATTTAATGTTTTTTTAAGAGATAAATTTAGTTGCCAATATTGTAACAGCAAAAATGAACTAACTTTTGATCATTTATTACCAAGATCCAAAGGTGGAAAAACGAATTGGGATAATGTAGTTACGGCATGTTCTTCTTGTAATGTAAAAAAAGGTGGTAGGTTGTTAAAAAATTCTGGAATGACACTTTCTCAATGGCCCTATCAACCATCAACAGAAGATTTACACAAAAATGGTAAAAATTTTCCACCAAATTTTTTACATGAAAGTTGGATTGACTATTTGTATTGGGATGTTGAGCTTGAACCTTAATTAGACCTTTTCAGATATTTTAATTGCTAATTTTGATCCAGTTTTTATAACTTTATCAATAATCGAATAAAATCCTTGTTTGGTAGCACCTTCATTATAAGCAATATCTTTATGATGCAATTCATCCTCTCTGAATTTAATTATATTATTTTTTAGATTTTTCTCATCCGTCCCAATTTGATCGATCTGTTTTTTATAATGATCGTCAATCACTTCTTCAACAGATGCTGTACATAACATAGCAGCCTTTTTTCCTAGTATAGTTGAGCCAAAACCAAGACCAATTCCTAGCAAATCCCACAAAGGTAATAGTTTTGTAGGCTTAATATCTCTTTTTTTTATTTCGCTTTCAAAAAAATTACAATGTTCTTCTTCATGTTTTTTCATATCTTTAATAGTTTTTTTTAAATTTTCATTATTAACTATTGTGCTCAAAGCAAGAAGTTGACCCTCATAAATTTTTATTGCTCCCCGCTCTCCAGCATGATCAACTCTTATAAATTCTTCTATTTTTTTTTTATCAGTTTTTTTCATATACTAATGTTCTTAAAGAATAAATTACAATTAATAAAGATAATAAAAAGTTTATCCCCGCCAAGGAAGCGCCAAATAATTTAAAATTTATATCTTTACAACTGGGCATACTATTATTTAATGATTTTAATAACTCAAATTTGTCTACAATACCAATAGAGCTTGAGGCACAACCTGAAAATTCTTCAAAAATACCTTTTTCTATACCATAATGATAACCAGAAATAAGAGCACTTATTGAAAAAATCATTATAATTAAAATTAATATTCTGACATTTTTAAAATAATTATATCCAATAAAACTAATGAAAATTCCAGCTAAATAAGGAATCCTTTGGTAAACGCATAACTTACATGGTTTATATCCTAAAATATACTCTACATATAATGCAAATAAAATTGCAAACAAAGAGTAGAATAAAATTAATAAGTAAAAATTTTTTTTGTTTAAAAAAATATTCATTTTAGTTAACAAAATCTATCAAAAATTTATAAATTAAATAAGCAAATATAATTAATATAATTGATAAAATTATCGAAAATTTTAATAATTTTTTCTCTATTATTTTTTTCATTGTTGATCCAAAATTTCCAATAAGGAATGAAACTAAAAAAAATCTAGAACCTCTTGTGATTAAAGATACAATTATAAAATAGAATAAGTTAAAATGCACAAAACCGCTTGTTATAGTTAACAGTTTAAATGGAATAGGTGAAAATCCTGCAATTGCCAATAAAGTCATCCATGCTATTGTCCCTCCTTCTGAAGACATTTTATCTTTTAAAAATGATGTATTATCAACACCATAAAGTTCAAATATTTTAACTCCTATTTCGTTAAAAAAAACATATCCAATAAAATAACCTAGACATGCACCAAGTACTGAGCCAATTGTAGCTATCGACGCAATTTTTAACCACTCGTGTTTTCTTGCTATTGTCATTGGAATTATTAAAACATCTGGGGGAATTGGAAAGATAAAGCTTTCGATAAAAGACATAATACCCAAAAAAAATTTTGAACTTTTATGTCCAGCAAGATTAATAGTTTTGAGGTATAATTCTTTAAACATATTTTCTTTTATTATATTAGATGATTTAATACTATTATTTATATTATATGAAATTTATTAAAATAGGGCGAATGGCGGAACTGGTAGACGCGTTGGACTCAAAATCCAATAGTAGCAATACTGTGAGAGTTCGATTCTCTCTTTGCCCACCAAAAGATTATGAATTTAGAAAATTTAAACAGTTTAATTGAATTATTTTTTTATCAAGTAGATAAACAAAATAAAAAAAGTATTTTTTTGCAATGGTTAAATCCAGATAACCAAAAAACATATACATGGGAAGAAACGCAAACAAATATTTTTAAATTATCAAAAATAATTAAAGAAAACATAAAAGAAGGAGACAGATGCCTTTTAGTATCGGAGAATAGACCTGAATGGTTCATTTCTGATTTAGCTATCATGTTATCTGGAGGTATTACAGTACCAGCCTACACAACTTATACGGAAGAAGATTATAAGTATTTAATTGAAGATTGCGAACCCAGCTTAGTTATAGTTTCAAACAATGAAATGTTAAAAAAATTAAGCAATACTATTAATGAAAAAGAGTTTATTAAAAAAGTTATTACATTAGACGAAATTAACAAAGTAATTAATAATTTAAATTTAATTGGTAAAGAAAAATATTTAGACTTTAATAAAATATTAAAAAATAACTTACTAGAAGAAGATAAAATACAAAATAATACATTAAAAAGAACTTCACCAGCTTGTATAATTTATACTTCTGGAACTGGAGGAAATCCAAAAGGAGTAATCTTAAGTCATGGAGGTATTTTAAATAATCTTGTCGGAGCTTGTGAAATTATGAAACCATTATTTAACTCAAGACCAGTATTTTTAACTTGGCTCCCTCTTTCTCATTCTTATGAACACAGTGTGCAATTTGCTCAGATAGCTGTAGGTGCAAAAGTTTTTTATGCTGAAAAAATAGAAAAACTTTTAGAAAATATATCTGAAGCAAAACCGACAATTATGACGGCTGTTCCAAGGTTTTATCAAAATCTTTATAATAAAATTAATATTAACTTAAAAAAACAAAAAGGTTTTAAAGCTAAATTAATTTATGAAACTCTAAGATTAGGTCGGAAAAAATTGTTAAATCAAAAAATGACCTTTTCTGAAAAATTACTAAATCTAATAGTGGAGACATTAGTTAGAAAAAAGATAAAAAAACAGTTTGGTGGAAATTTAAAAGCTTTTGTTTCTGGCGGAGGCGCTCTAGATAAAGAAATAGGAGAATTTTTGAATTCTGTAGGATTACCTACTCTTCAAGGTTATGGTTTAACTGAAGCATCACCAGTAGTAAGTTGCAATCCTTCAAATAAGATAAAAGTAGAAACTGTTGGCCCTCCTTTTAAAGGAAACCAAGTCAAAATTGCTGATGATGGTGAAATTTTGGTTAAGGGAGAAAATGTTATGCTGGGATATTGGAATAA
>CACHJL010000040.1 GCA_902580135.1 uncultured Pelagibacteraceae bacterium
CAAACAAAATTATAATTATTCTTATTAATATTGCTTGGATTATTTTCAAAAATTACTAATTTATTCATTATTTTTAATAATTCTTACCTAAAAAATATGTTCGCATTTCTACTTTTCTATTAACTTTAGAGTCATTGTTTTTGGAAATTATATTTGACTTGCACAAAATGTTTAAATTAAAAAAATTAATCAATGTTTTTTCATCATAAAAATATTTTTTTCCATACTTCTGGTTATCTGGAAATGCTAAACAGTGAATTATTAAATTTTTCTTTTTCTTTTTAAAAAATTTTATAAAATTTTTAAGTTTTGGTAAAACATACCAACTTATATTTGATAATATAAAGATATCAGGATTTAAGTCTTTATAAAATTTATAATTATCAAAATCTGAGACAAAAAATTTTAATCTGCTGTGTTTATATTTTTTTTTAGCTTTAGAAATAATAGTCTTAGAAATATCAGTGCCTATTACATTAAATCCATCCTTGGCTAAATTATAAGATACCATTCCATGACCACATCCAATATCAACAATACTAATTTTATTTTTTTTTTTCTTTAAATTTTCAAACGCTTTGGAAGCTAAATATTCAATTATTTTATAATCTATATTTCTTTCACCAATTTGTTTATATTTCCAAGGATCTTTAAAAGACTTATACATAAGTTCAAATTCTCCAATGAATTTTCCTTTATGAATTACTAAATCTTGATATTTTTTATATTTCTTCATCAAAATATTATAGTTGTCTTTTATATTATTATAGAACTTATAAAATTGATATTTATCTAATTTTTTTTAGATAATTCAATAATGTTTTTGCTATAAATGAAATCTCATCTTTTTTAATTGATGGAAAAGTTGGTAGCGTTATTCCTTTTACAACAAACTGATCAGTATTATATTTTTGTTTTGTAGAAAACTTTCTATAAATTTTCTGTGAATTTAGAGGATAAAAAAAATTTCTAACCTCAATCCCTTTATTTCTGAAAAATCTTTCTACTTTTTTATAAAAAAATTTCTTAGAATTAATTATCAATCCTACTGCCCAATATGTATTTATAGAAAATTTTTCATTTTTCTGAAACTTAATACTTAAATCTTTTTTCAAGTAATTATGATAATTTTGAAAAACATCAATTTTTTTTTTTATAATTTCATTAAATTTTTCGAGTTGTGCAACCCCTATAGCAGCTTGCAAGTTTGTCATTCGATAATTAAAGCCTACCTCATTATGATAATATTTTTTTGTATCTTGCATACCATGGTCTCTTAACATTTTAGCTCTATTAAAGTATTTTTTTTCTTTAAATACTATCATTCCACCTTCTCCAGTAGAAATTGTTTTATTCGCAAAAAAACTAAATATTGCACAATCTCCAAAAGTTCCTACTAATTTATTCTTATACTTGCTCCCTATTGCTTCAGCACAATCTTCTATAAGAAATATTTTATTTTTTTTACAAATCTTTTTTAAATTATCTAAATCGCAAGGATTACCATATAAATGAACAGCAATTATTGCTTTTGTTTTTTTTGTTATATTTTTTTTTATTTCATTAATATCAATAGTCCATTTTTTTTTATCAACATCTACAATAACTGGTTTTGCCCTTTCATATAAAATTGAATTTATAACTGCTGCGAATGTAAAATTTGGAATTATAACTTCATCACTTTCTTTAATGCCTAAAGATTTTATTGCTAAATGCAATCCAGCTGTACCACTTGATATTGCTAAAGATTTTCTACCATTATGCAATAATGAGAAATGATTTTCAAATTTATTTACATATCCTCCTCTAGAAGATATCCAATTAGTAGAAATACACTCAGATAAATACCGAGCTTCATTTCCTTGCAAGTATGGTGAATAAACGGGGATAATTGTCAATCTTTCTTTTGTTGAAATATCTATTAAATTACCAGATTTGTTTAAAATAGGATAAATTCTCACTTTATGTCCATATTTTGAGATTATTTCTAAAATTTTATTTCTCGAAAAATTATCTTTTATTTTGATAAAATTTTTATTCATAACTTTATCTATTTTTTCATCAATTTTTTTACCAGAAATTATTACTCGCCGTATATCTCCATCAGTTACAACTCCAATTAATTTTTTATTATTCAAAACAAAAAGAGTTCCTAATCCATTTTTTTCAATTTTAATCATTGCATCTTTAATTGACTTATTTTTTTGAATAATAAATTTATTTAACATTTTTATGAATTTTAGATTTTGTGAATTTAATTTGTTTTTTTATATCATTTAAATTATTAGAGCGAGTTTCTAATGTGAAAGAATACACATCTTTTTTAAGATGCTTCCAAAACCAACTTTTTTTTGATACGAATTTATTACTATCACTCAAACCATCATTTTCACTTAAATGATATGCCTTAATCCATTTATTACATTCTTTTAAAAATTTAATCTTATTAAATCCTAGTGTCTTTGATGAGACATTTAAATGTGCTACGTCTAGCAAAAAATTAACATTGGAAGGCATTTGTTTCATTATCAAGTTTATCTCTTTATTTTCGACACATAGCAAAGGATTGTAACCAAACAATTTATAATTTTTTTTAGTTAAAACATTATTTTCAATCATAAGATTTACATTATTTTTTTTTGCATATTTTGACAAAATCTTTACTGATTTAACAAAATTTTTTCTCGCTACAGATCTTTTCAAAGGAAAATTATTATAGTCAATGGTTTTTCCTAAACTTTTGATTAATGGATCTATTAAAAATCCTGCATGAAAACCGTAAAACTTTGAACCAAGTTTGCTACTTAATTTTATCGCATCCATTGCAAGTTTGATGCTTTTTTTTCTTATTTCTTTATTGCCAGAAGATAAATTTAAAACAAAAGGTTTTCTAGAAGGTGGAAAATAGTTATGGATTAAAAAATTAATTTTAGAATTTTCCCTCTTTTTTTTTATCAAATAATTAACTATATTTTTTTCATAAGCTCCCGCAGAGAGTTCTATATTATAAACTTTATTGCTTATTAATTTTCTAACAATAGAACTAGTTTTTGATTTCGCAAATAAACCTGTAGAATGAAATATCATAGTATAAAAAAATCTTTTAAACTTATTTGAGTTTCTTTTTTAATATTTTTTCTTACTTTTTTTCCAATAATTTTTTTTATTTCAAAGCCACTAATTCCTAAACCAGGTCTTTTCATTATTATATTTTTATAGGTCAATATTTCATTTTTTTTCATATCATTTTTTAAAGTGACACTTTTTGAAGAAATTTTTTTCATTTCTTTTTCTTCTGGTAATAATATTTTTCTTTTTCTTCCTAATATTATTTCTGCTTTTTTTATTTTATTTACATAGTTTTTAAAATCTTTTGGATTAAGTGATGCTTTATGGTCAGGTCCATACATATTATTTGACAAAGTGATATGCTTTTCAAATGTTCTGGCTCCCAATCCATATGCTATTAGTGCCGCTTCATAGCCTTTTGTATGATCGGAAAATCCAACCTTTAAACCAAACTTTTCCTGTAATAACAAAATATTATTTAAGTTTAAGATGTTTTCTTCGCAAGGGTAGGAAGAGACACAATGTAAAAGTTCTACATTTTTTTTACTATATAAATGAATTGCTTTTTTGATATCATTTATATTTGCCATTCCAGTTGAAATAATCACCAATTTATTAAGTTTACTTAATTTTTTGTGAAGTAAAAAGTCATTAATGTCGGCTGAGGCTACTTTATATGTTTTGACTTTTAATTTTTCTAAAATATCAACACTTTTAAGATCATAAGGAGTTGATATAAATTCGATTTTTTTTTTATCACAATACTTTTTTAAAACATAAAAATCTTTTTCATTAAATTCAAGATTTTTTAACATCTCAAAATGAGTCTCATTTTTATTTTTTTTTGATAATTGATATTCAGCTTTATTTGTTTTTTTTGTAACAAAATTTTCTGTGATATAAGTTTGGAATTTAACAGCATCTGCGCCACTATTTATTGCTACATCAATTAATTTTTTTGCTATAGAAATTTTACCACAGTGATTAACGCCAATTTCAGCTATAATTTTTGTTTTATTGTTTGCAATTTTCATTTTTAATCTTAACTTTTAAAATAACTTTAAATTTGATTTCTCATCAAAAGCTGATGTTTTAATCTGCTTTTATAATGTCTTAATAATTTTGAGTTATATCCTGATTTTTTGTCTTTAAATTGTATAGTAAATCCTCTTCTATTTTTGTTACTCTTGTTAGTATTGCTACCATGAATAAGCAAACAGTGATGAATAAGAGCATCTCCAGGTTTTAATTTTGGTGTTACTTTTTTGTTTTTTTTTAATATTTTTTTTAATATTTTTATTTTAACTTTTTGTGAAGTTCCTGGAGCAAAAGAATCTTCATGTTCAAGTAAACCTAATTTGTGACTGGAGGAAATGTATGTTAGACCACCATTTTTTTTTTCAGAAATATCTAGCGCAACCCAAATAGTTAAACCATTATTATTACTAACAGCCCATAAGTAATTATCTTGATGAAATGGACTAGCGAGACCTACTTTCGCAGGTTTTGCAAATAGTTCACATTTTCTAAAATCTGGTTCAGAGTTCAAAAAAAATCTTGCTACATTTATAATTTTTTTTCTCTTTGAAAAATTTTTAAAAAAAGGGTCATGCTTGTCAATATCATGCATTGTGTTAACTTTATTTTTTAAAGTTCGATTGATATCTTTTCCTTTAAGTTGCTTAGATTTATTTTTAATAAATAATTTTATTCTATTGTTTAGTTTTTTAATTTCTGATTCGGTAAATAATTTTTTTACAATACAATAA
>CACHJL010000041.1 GCA_902580135.1 uncultured Pelagibacteraceae bacterium
TATATAATGTATCTAAATAATTTGCCGGTTGGACAAATAAGAACAAATATAAAAAATTTTGTAGGAAAAATAGACTATTCTGTTGATGCAGATTTTAGGGGCAAGGGATTTGGATATATTATTATAAAAAAAGCCTTAGCTATTTTAAAAAAGGAAAATCTAAAAAAAATTTCAGCAGTTGTTAAAAAAAATAATATTAATTCAATTAAAATTTTTAAAAAGTTAAAATTTAATGAGTTAAAAAACAAAAAAGAAAATAATATTAAAACTTTTGAAATAACATTGAAAAATTACTAAACTAAATATACTTTATTTTATGGATAAAAAATCTCATTTTTTTGATAGTTCAAAATTTACTACATCTGATAAACTAAGGAATTTTTCTAAATATGTACGTAGACAAGATATAGCAAGATTTATTGGTTTATATGAATTGTTTAAAAAACAAATAAATACAAAGGGAAGTATTGTTGAATGTGGAGTTCATCAAGGTGGTGGGTTATTAACTTGGGCAAAACTATCCTCAACTTTAGAACCATATAATCATCATAGAAAAATAATTGGTTTTGATACTTTTACTGGTATATCAAAAAAAACAAAATTTGACGTCAATAACAAGAGTAATAAAGTTAACTTCAGAGAAACTATAAATATTGTCAAAGAACTGAAAGATTGCATAAATGAATATGATTTTAATAGATTTATAAATAAAAAAAAAAAAATTGAACTTATTAAAGGTGATGCCTCAAAAACAATTCCAAAGTTTATTAAGAATAATAAGCATATATTAATTTCATTATTATATTTTGATTTTGTAGTCTATGAACCTACAAAAGTTGCCTTAAAATACTTTTTACCACGAATGTCAAAAGGTTCAATTATTGCATTTAATGAGCTTAACAATGAAGATTGGCCTGGCGAAACTTTGGCTTTTTTAAAAAAAAACGAGTTTAAAAATTACAAATTAGAATGTTTTACGTTTGAACCAAACATATCTTATATTATACTAAAATAGTTAACATGATTAAAAAAATACTTTTTATAAATACTCCTAGATTAACCCTAGAACAGCTAAACGAACATAATGAGAGGTCAAAATATTTTTGGGAAGTATATCCTCCATTAGGATTAATGTATTTAAGTGCATGTTTAAAAAAAGAAAAAAAAGATCTATTAATAGACGCACTAGATTTGCATATTGAAGGAATAAAAAAATCTCAAAAAAATCTAAAAGTTAATTGGGAGGAAATTGTAAAAAATAAAATTGAAGAAACTAATCCTGATTTAATAGGCATGAGCGTGATGTTTGGAGCATCATTTGAGACTGCAAAAAATATTGGAAATTTTATAAAAAAAAATTTTCCAAATGTTATTATTGTATCTGGAGGTGTTCATATATCTGGGTTGATTAAAGAAAAAAGTAATGATTTAGATTTTAATGATTTTGTTTCTGTCAGAGAATCAGAAAAACATTTCTTTGAGCTAATAGAGTATTTAAACAATGAGCATAATAAAGTAACAGGTGTTATCCCTATTAATGACAGACATGTAAGAGATAAAATGCATTTTTCACCAGAAGCTTCTATAATTGAACATGTTGATGAACTTCCAATTCCAGATTTTGGCTTAGTAGATATAAAAAATTATTATAAGCATGGGATTCTTTCTGCTGCTCAGACGGTAGAATACGACACCCCATTAGCAACAATGCAGACAGTAAGAGGCTGTACTGCAAGATGTACATTTTGTAGTGTAAGAAATTTTAATGGTTTTGGAATAAGAACACACTCTCCAGAAAGAGTATTAAAAGAAATGCTTCTTCTATATGAAAAATATGGGATTAGGCATATTGATTTTGTAGATGATGATTTCACCGTATCTAGGTCAAGAGTAATTAAAATTTGTGAAATGTTAATAGATAAAAAACTTGATTTAACATGGTCAATTGGAAATGGTGTAAGATTAGGAACATTAGATGATGAAATTCTAACGTGTATGGCTGATTCTGGTTGTACATATGTTTCTTTAGGTATTGAAAGTGGAGATGAACAAATGCTAAAAGAAATGAAGAAACCTCTTACAAAGAAAATTTTAGAAAAGAAAGCTCCATTACTTGAAAAACATTTAAGAATTTATTATAGAGCGAATTTTATTACAGGATATCCGGGAGAAAAACCAGAACAATTGGCAGCGACTTTTGATTGTGCAGAAAAATATTCTTGGGATTGGTCACTTTTTTCTTTATGCAAACCACTTCCAGATACCGAATTATATAATAAGATTTTAGAAGGTAAATTTGACGATACAAAAATAAAATATTCAAAAAACAGATAAAGACTATAACTTTGAAAATTCAAAATCATCTAATAATATCGAAATTGAAGAAGAAAGAGAAATTTTCAATTTAACATATGATAAAAATTTGCTAATAAATTTTAAAAATAACAAAAACCTGAAAGGCAGAAGTATTACAAGAGCAATTAGAGATTTTGAAAGAGTTACAAAACTTGCAGAAAATCACGCATTTGCCTGGAATGGACTTATAGAAGGTTATAAGGAAAATGGACAAAAAGATAAATTATTTCATGCTCAAAATAAGTTAAAAGAAATATTAAAAGACAGCAAGTATTGGTCAAAAAAATTTGACCAACTTGAATATGAAATAAATTATTAACAACCCAAAAGTTTATGAATTATTTAAAATCCTTTTTTAAAAAAGGTCTAGTTGAGTTTGGCGATATTCTAGATAAAAAAAAATGCGACGAAATTTATAATAAAATTGTTAATTCTAGAGATTTATCCAAAAATATCTTTAGAAGTAAAAAAGAATATTTTAAAGATCCAAATCCAAGAAAAACAAATCCAGGAAAGGAATTTAATAACTTGACTGAAAAATTTGATTTGTCTTTTGTTGAAGAACACCCTGTATTAAAAAAAAACTTAGAATTACTGCTTGGCAAAGACTATGAAATAGTAATGAAAAACTTTGTTATAGGAGTACCTGACTCGTGGCTACCCGAATGGTTAAAAAAAACTACAAAAAAATTATTAGCTCCAAATTTAGGAGCATTTATTAAAAAAAAGTACAGAGACGCAACTTACTTCAGAGGTATAGATTTTCACATGGATTTGATTGATCATCCAAAACTAGTGGGTCGTAATTTGACTTTATATATTTATTTAAACAAAGTGAATAACAGAATGTCCCCACTCCAACTTATTGAGAAAAGTCATATTTTGGGAGCAACAAAATTTCCACATTATTTAAAAAATAATAAAAAAAAAACAATTCAATATAGTTCAGATAATAAAAAATTTACAAAATTTACAAAAAAAACATTTATAGGAGATAGGGGTAATGTATATTTATGGTCATCGTTAATATTGCATGGGACCAATCCACAACAATCAAAAACTCCTAGAATATCTTTAAGATATGATTTTAAGCCTAAGAGAAAAAATGAAAAAAAAAATATTTATATCAATAAATTTCTTAAAAAAATTAACGGAAATTTATCAATGGCAGTAGTTAGAGATGATATAAATTTAGCATCAAAAAGAATGGAACAGTTAAAATTTAATAAAATTCTTAAATGAGAAAAATTAAAATTTTAAATAAAATTATTTCACATAAGAATTCTCCATTTTTAATTGCAGAAGCAGGAATAAATCATAATGGATCTTTGAGAAGAGCATTAAAAATGATTGATATTGCTAAAAATGCTGGAGTTGATGCAATAAAATTTCAAACTTATAGTTCTGACGACTTAATTAGCAATATAAATACAAAATATAAATATAAATCAAATGGTAAAATTTATATTGAGTCAATGCATGAAATGTTTAAACGATGTGAGTTATCAAAAAATTCTTGGGTTAAGATAAAAAAAAGATGTGAAAAAAAAAAAATAATTTTTTTATCTACTCCATCTAATTTTAATGATTTAGATTTATTATTAAATTTGAATGTTTCAGCCATCAAAGTAGGATCAGATGATTTTAATAATATCCCGTTAATTCAAAAAATCATAAAAAGTAAACTACCAATTATTTTATCATCTGGAATGTCAACAATTAAAGAAATTCAAAATACACTTAAACATGCTGGAGCAAAAAAAAATTATCCTATAATATTAATGCTGTGTATTTCTCAATATCCAGTGGATCCAGTTGATGTAAATATTAGTAGAATAATAAGTTTAAAAAAAAAATTTCCAAAAGTAATTATTGGTTTTTCTGATCATACCCAAGGCAGTCTTGCCTCATCTCTTGCTACAGCTTTAGGCGCTAGATGTTTTGAGAAACATTTCACAATAAATAAATCTGATCATGGGCCTGACCATTGGTTTTCTGAAGATTCAATAAGCCTTAAAAATTGGGTAAATCAAATTAAATCATCATTTAGGATGCTAGGAAATTCAAAGTTATTCCCAACTCCCAAAGAGCTATCAATGAAAAAAATTGCTAGAAAAAGTATTGTAGCCTCGAATGATATCCCAAAAGGAGATAAAATATCTGAAAATAATATTACTTTTAAAAGACCTGGCAATGGACTGTCACCAGAAAAAATCAAAAAAATTATAGGAAAAAAAGTAAAAAAAATAATAAAAAAAAATACTTTAATAAAATTCGACCTACTATCTAAATAAATATTTTATGTTTTGTAAAAAAAAAAATGATATAAAAGT
>CACHJL010000042.1 GCA_902580135.1 uncultured Pelagibacteraceae bacterium
TTCCAACGCTACATTAGAAAAAAAAATTGATTGGAAGATTGTGCAAGCTGCAATGAAAACAAAGCTTGGGCCGGACATTTTTGAAAGCTGGTTAAAAAAAATTGATTTAATGGAAGAATATAATAATTATATTTTAATCTCTGTATCAACTAGATTTATAAGAGATTGGATAACATCAAGATATTTAGATCAAATATTGCAAATCATTAAAGAATACAAAAAAAATATAATAAGAATAGAATTTGTTATAGATGAAAAAAAAAATATTAATTCTGAAAGTCATAAAAATGACTTAGAAAAAAATAATGAAAATTATGGCAACGATAACATATCTTTCATTAAAGACTCTTTTCTTCAATATAATAGAATTGACCCAAATAAAAATTTTGATAATTTTATTATAGGAGATAGTAATAGACTAGCTTTTGAGGCTTCAAAAAAAGTTTCTGAAGATATTTCACATTATAACCCTCTTTATCTTTATGGTGGTGTTGGAATGGGGAAAACTCATTTGCTGAATTCTATAGGTTTAAGTTTAAAAGAAAAAAATAAAGTAATGTTTATTTCAGCAGAAAGGTTCATGTATCAATTTGTTAAATCAATTAAATCGAATGAAATGGTTAAATTTAAAGAATATTTTAGAAATACAGATATTTTGTTAATTGACGATATTCAATTTATGAATGGCAAAGAAGCTATGCAGGAAGAATTTTTTCATACTTTTAATGCATTAATAGATAAAGGTTCTCAAATAATAGTATCGGCAGATAGAGCTCCAAATAAATTAACAAGAATACAGGAAAGAATAAAATCTAGATTCTCAGGAGGCTTGGTTGTTGACATCCAGAATCCAGATTATGACTTAAGATATAAAATTATTAAGTATAAAACCGATGAACTTCAGTTATTTTATTCAAATCAAATAACTATAACTAAAGAGATACAAGAATTTATCAGTTGTGAAATTCGTACAAGCATTAGAGAATTAGTGGGAGCTTTAAATAGAATTATTTCATTCTCGAGAATATATAATAAAGTTCCAAGTATATCAGAAGTAAGAGTAATATTAAAAGATTTGCTAAATTTAACAGAAAATAAAGTTAATATTGATTTAATACAATCAATTGTATGTAAATTTTTTAAGATTAGTAAAAATGAAATGCTTTCTCCAAGGCGTTCAAGATATCTTGTTAGACCAAGACAAACTGCAATTTATTTGTCAAAAATGTTAACTTCTAAATCGTTACCAGAAATAGGTAGAGCTTTTTCAAATAGGGATCATACAACAGTAATTCATTCAGTTAAGACAATTGATAAATTAAGAAAAGAAGATAATGAGTTAAATATCAATATCGATAGTTTAAAAAATAAGATTTTATATAATCAAGATAATGAAATTTAGTATAAACCAACAGGATCTTCAAAAATCTTTGAGTTACTGCCAAGGGGTTATTGAAAAGAGAAGCACCCTTCCAATTCTTTCAAATGTTTTATTAGATGTTAGTAATGGAAAATTAACAATTACAGCAACAGATTTAGATTTAATTTTTATTCACCAAATATCAAATATTGAAATATTAGAAGAAGGAAAGACGACAACATCCTCATCAATCATGTATGATATAGTAAGAAAGTTTTCTTCAGGAAAAAAAATAAATTTTTCTAGTCCAAGTGATAATAAACTACAATTAGAGTCAGATAAATCTTTATTTAATTTAAACTGCATAAATGCATCAGAATTTCCTTTAACGGATGAGAATTTTAATGAAAATGAATTTGTAATTAAATCTAAAGAACTACTAAAATTATTGAATAAATGTAAATTTTCAGTTTCAAATGATGAAACAAGACATTATTTAAGTGGAATTTTTCTTCATCAAACTCAAATAGAAGATAAAATATTTTTAACTGCTGCAGCTACGGACAGTCACAGAATGTCAATTTCAAAAATAAGATTAAAAAATAAAATTGAATTTGAACCAATTATTCTTCCAAAAAAAACAATTTTTCAATTATGCTCTATACTTGAAGATTTTGATGGTGATATAAAAATTTCAAATATTAAATCAAAAATAAAGTTTGAGATAAATGACAGTATTTTAATATCCAAATTAATTGATGGCAAATTCCCAAATTATATTCAAGTTATACCAAAGGAAAATCAGAAAAAATTAGAAATAGACTTAAAGTCATTCCTCAACTCTGTTGATAGAGTAGCCTCTGTTTCTTTAGATAAAAAAGATGGAGTAAAATTTAGTCTTTCAAAAGATACTCTTAATCTGTCAGTAAACAATGCAAATAGTGGAGATGGTAAAGAAAGTTTAATTGTAAAATTTGATCATGAATTAGATATAAGTTTTAATTCTAGATATTTAATTGATGTTGCTTCTCAGTTAAATGGAGAAAAAATAGAAATTTATTTAAAAGATACTGGATTGCCAGCTTTGATAAAAGATCCTTCTGATTTTGACAGTATTTATGTAGTTATGCCAATGAAAGGTTAATTAATAATATTTAGTTCAGAATAAATATTTCTTTCAATCAAGTTTACAAAATTATCAGAATCCATTCCTGGATCTATAGGATTTAAAATTGAAATAGTAATAGACTTATTTGTTTTTAAAATATTATTTTTTGGCCATACACGACCTGAATTAATTGCTAAAGGCAGACATTTAATACCTAATTCTTTATAAATTCTACCTACTCCTTTTTTAAATGGAACTCTATCATCTGGTAGTACTCTGGTAGCTTGAGGAAAAATTAAAATTGGTCTATTTGAATTTTGAACTTTTTTTTTTATTTTATCAATAAAACCTAAATTATCTTTTGTAATTTTGTTTCTATTTACAGATATTGATCCAATTTTTTTTAAATACCAACCAAAAATTGGAATTTTAAGAAGTTCATTCTTCAAGATAAATACTGGAGAATTAAAAATTGTTTGTAAATAAAAAGTTTCAAACATTGATTGATGTGATGAGGCTATAAAAAACTTTTCATTTTTTATTACATTTTCTATTCCTTTAATTGTAATTTTTGTTGAAAGAAAAATTTTTAAACAAATTCCAGACCAATAACCCATTAGTTTACCACCAAATAGTACAACATTAGATGGCATTAAAAGTGCAGGCAAAAATAAAATTGAAATAACAGTTATTCCTATAAAGAAAAAAATAAAAATAAAAATTTTTTTAACATTTTAATCAAAGATTAAATAATATCTGTTAACTTTTGTCTCTTTTTAGCAATAATTATTTTTGATCCTTTTATTAAAATTTCTGCAGGATTCGGTCTAAGATTATAATTCGAACTTAATGATGAACCATATGCTCCAACATCACAAATAATTATTAACTCTTTTTCTTTTAATTTTTGAAATTTTTTTATTGATAAGAATTTATCAGTACTTTCACAAATAGGACCAACAAACTCATATGTTTTGTTTGAGTTTTTTCTTTTTTTATTTACTGGAATTATTCTATGTTTTGCACCGTATAATGCTGGGCGCATTAAATCATTCATACCAGCATCTAAAATTATAAAATCTTTTGATTGATTTTCTTTAATATAAATTATTTTTGAAATCAAAATACTTGTATTTCCAACAATTGATCTACCGGGTTCAAAAATTATTTTACTTTTATATTTTCCTAAAAATTTAATTATAGATTTTTGATAATTAGCATAGTTAAATTTTTTACTTTCATTTTTATAAGGAATCCCTATTCCACCACCCAAGTCAATAAAATCAAATTTAAATTTAATTTTTGAAATTATTCTATCTATAATTTTAAGCATTCTTTCATAAGGTTTATTTTCAAAAATTTGACTTCCAATATGGACGCTTAAACACTTTAAATTAATATATTTAGATTTTTCTATATAACTTACTAGCTTAATAAATGTTTTTTCATTTACTCCAAATTTATCTCCTTTTTTGCCAGTAGAAATTTTATTTAAAGTTTTTGCATCTGTATTAGGATTAAGTCTTATTCCAATATCAATAATTTTTTTTTTAGATTTTGCAATTTTCTCTATTTCTATTACTTCACTTTCTGACTCAGAATTTATTAGTAGAATATTTTTATCAATTGCATACTTAAGTTCTGAATAAGTTTTCCCTACTCCCGAAAATACTATTTTTTTTGGACTAATTCGTGCTTTTATGGCTTGCATTAACTCTCCTTTGGAAACAACATCTGCGCCCAATCCAAGTTTTTTTATTTCTTTGATTATATTTAAATTAGAATTCGATTTAATAGAAAAACATATTAATGGGTTTAATTTACTAAAATTTAATTTAAAATTATTTATATTTTCTCTCAATTTTTTATGTGAGTAGCAGTAAACTGGTGTACCAAATTTTTGTGCTAATCTTTTAGAACTAACTTTTTCAATAAAAAAATTATTATTAATATATTTCATTACACTATATGTATAATGATATTTGATTGA
>CACHJL010000043.1 GCA_902580135.1 uncultured Pelagibacteraceae bacterium
TCTATTTTTTCTTGGTTATGAACGTTTTGATTTCTTAATTTTTTAGATATTATTTTGTTTATATAAGAAACAGGTTTGAAAACACTTTTTCCTAAATAATTTTTATTTGTTTTATCTCTTTTTTCGTAAGCTTCATAAGTTCCTGTAGATGCACCAGATGGACAAATTGATGTTGAACTTAAATTTTTAGAATAAACTTCTGCTTCGATAGTTGGATTTCCTCTGCTATCAAAAACCTGTCTTGCCACTACTTTTGTGATTTTGCTCATAAATTATTTTTTAATTAAATTATCAATTTCTACAATTTGATTGACTAAACTATCTAATTTATTTAATGGAACCATATTCGGACCATCTGAAGGTGCGTTGTCGGGGTCTTGATGAGTTTCAAGAAATATTGCGGCCACACCAACTGCTGCAGCTGCTCTAGATAGATATTCTACGAACTCTCTTTGACCTCCGCTCTGCTCGCCTAATCCACCTGGTTGTTGAACTGAATGTGTTGCGTCAAATACTATTGGGTATCCATTTTTTGCCATTATAGGAATTGATCTCATATCTGAAACCAAGGTGTTGTAACCAAAACTTGCTCCACGTTCAGTTACTAAAATATTATCATTACCTGAATCGGATATTTTTTTTGTAACATTTACCATATCCCATGGTGCTAAAAACTGACCTTTTTTTACATTAATAATTTTATTAGTTTTAGCAGCAGCTATTAATAAATCAGTTTGTCTACACAAAAATGCTGGGATCTGTAACACATCAGCATGAGTCGCTACAACTGAACATTGCTGCTCATTATGTATATCTGTTAGAATAGGAACATTTAACTCTTTTTTAATTTTATCAAAGACAGGTAAGGATTTTTCTAATCCTGCACCCCTTTTACCTTTAATGCTAGTTCTGTTAGCTTTATCAAAAGAAGTTTTATAAATAAAACCAATATTATATTTTGCTGCAATTTCTCTAATATTTCCAGCCATGTCCATAGCATGTTGCTCTGTTTCAAGTTGGCAAGGTCCTGCAATCAGACAAATTTTACTCTTATTTGATATTTTTATACCGTTACAATTTATTATTTTATTTTCCATTAAATGATTTTGCTGCCTTAATAAATGAAGAGAATAAAGGATGTGGTGACAAGGGTCTAGATTTAAATTCTGGGTGAAATTGAACACCTATAAACCATGGATGGTTTTTAAGCTCTATAATTTCTGGTAATTTATTATCTGGAGACATACCTGAAAAAATTAATCCATTATTTTCAAATTGATTTTTAAGATTATTATTAACTTCATATCTATGCCTGTGTCTTTCTTTAATTGAGTTAGATTTATAAATTTTTTTTATGGCAGAATTATATCTCAATTTAGCTTCATATAGACCTAATCTCATTGTTCCACCTAAATTTTTGTCAGTACCTTTAATAATTTTGCCATCTTTATTCCATTCATCTATTAATCCAACAACTGGGAAACATTTTTTGTCCAATTCTGTAGACCCAGCTTTTTTAATTTTAAGTTTATGGCGTGCAAATTCTATTATTGCCATTTGCATTCCAAAGCATATTCCGAGGAAAGGTATTTTTTTTTCTCTTGCATATTTTATTGCAGTAATTTTGCCTTCTGTTCCTCTTTTGCCAAAACCACCAGGTATTAATAAACCAGATATATTTTTTAGTTTTTTTGTTATTTGATTAGGTTTTAATTTATCAGATTCAATTCTTATTAAATTTACTTTTACTTTATTTGAAATTCCACCGTGCGTAAGCGCCTCGTCTAAAGACTTGTAAGCATCTTTTAAATTTACATATTTGCCAATAATTCCAATATTAACGCTCTTTTTTGTATTTATTGCTATTTTAGTAATTTTTTTCCAAGGCAATAAATTTGCTTTTTTTTTAGATTTCAAATTAAAAAATTTTAAAACTTGTTTATCGAGTTTTTGATTAAAAAAACTAATTGGTGCTTCATAAATAGTTCTAACATCAACGGTTTCAATTACGTTATCAATAGGAACGTTACAAAAAAGAGATATCTTTTTTCTTTGGTCCAATGGGATTGAATGTTGAGATCTGCAAATAATTATGTCAGGTTGTATACCTATACTTCGTAATTCTTTAACTGAATGTTGAGTAGGTTTTGTTTTAATTTCGTCTGATGATTTTAAAAAGGGAACAAAAGTTAAATGAATAAATAAAGTTTTTGATTTCCCATGCTCATTGGAAAATTGTCTAATAGCTTCAATAAACGGAAGGCTTTCGATATCACCTACGGTTCCGCCAATTTCACAGATTACAAAATCTTCGTTTGAAATATCTTTTTTAATAAATTCTTTAATTCTATCTGTTATATGCGGAATTACCTGAACTGTCTTACCAAGGTAACCTCCTCTTCTTTCTTTTTTTATTATATCGCTATAAATGCGGCCTGTAGTTATATTATCAGATTTTTTTGAGGATATATTTGTAAACCTTTCATAATGACCTAAGTCTAAATCTGTTTCTGCTCCATCATCTGTTACAAAGACTTCTCCATGTTGAAAAGGACTCATTGTTCCTGGATCTACATTTAAATATGGATCCATTTTTCTAAGTCTTACTTTATAACCTTGCGTTTTTAACAGATAAGCTAAAGATGCTGATGACAATCCTTTACCTAATGATGAAACCACGCCGCCAGTGACAAATATATAACGCGCCATGGAACTATCTTATAGACGGATATTTATAAAATTAAAAGCATTAATTATTATTTTCAGGAACTTTTGGTGTATCATCTGCATTTTCATCGATTTTATCAATTACAGATATTGTTGGTGTTAATTCACTCCTTGATAATATTGTTAGTGTCAAACTACAAATTATAAATAATGTAGCAACAATTGCTGTTGCTTTTGTCAAAAAATTACCTGCAGATCTTGAAAACATAAAATTATCTTGAGATAAACCAATTCCTAGAGCTCCACCTTCCGATTTTTGGAACAAAACTAACACAACCAAAATTATTGCAAGTATTATATTTATAATTAATATTATATTTTCCACAAAGTCTAATTAATTGATTTATTTATTATATCAATAAATTTTTTTGGATTTAAAGAAGATCCACCAATAAGAAAACCATTAATCTCTTTTATTTGAGCCAGTTCTTTTGCATTTTTTGGATTAACAGAGCCTCCATATAATATTTTAATATTTTTTCTTATTTTTAATTTAAATAAAATTTTTTTAATGTATTTAATATTTTTACTTAGTTCAGAATTCTGTGGTACTACACCAGATCCAATAGACCAAACAGGTTCATATGCAACTATAATATTTTTAATGTTTTTTATACCTCTTAGCCCATTGGTCAATTGCTTCATTATAATTTTTTGAGTTTGTTTTTTTTTCTTTTCAGATAATTTTTCTCCAATACAAAATATAACTTTTAAATTTTCTTTTAACGCAGAAACTATTTTTTTATTTATTGTTAAATCAGTTTCACCAGCATCTCTATTTTCAGAATGACCTAATATAATATATTTTGCTCCCGTAGATTTAATTAATTTTGCATTTATAAAACCTGTAAAAGGACCAAACTCTGAATTTGAATGACAGTTTTGTGCTCCAATAGATACTTTAGTATTTTTTACTTTACTGTAAAAATGTTTAAGCAATGTATAAGGTGGACAATATATAATTTTTTTCTTCTTATATTTCTTTTGATTGACTAATCTAATTACTGACATAGACCTATTAATATCAGCTATATTTCCGTACATTTTCCAATTTGCAACAAAATATGTATTATTATTTGTCATACAGATTAATTTAATTTATAGGTTTGTTTTTTATAGATCAATAAATAAACAATTTAAATAATATGTTAAATAAACTAAGAGGCTTTTCAAACACTAAATTAGCAGGAGTATTAATAGCTATAATTATTGTCCCCTTTGTTTTTTGGGGAATGGGAAGTGTATTTAGCGGAGGTAACACAAATAATATTGCAAAAATAAATAATGAAACAATTTCAACTCAAGATTTTATGAAATATATTAATCAAACCAGAATGGATGGTGAGTATATAAAAAATAATATAAACAATAATGTTATTGAGGAAATTATATCAAAGATAGTTTCAATAAAATTACTTGATATGGAAATTAATGACTTAAATATTTTAATATCAGATAAAACTTTAGCAGATAAAATTAAAAATAATGAAGTTTTTTTAGATGAAAAAAAAAAATTCTCTAGAATTAAATATGAAAAATTTTTATTAGAAAATAATTTAACAGCACCTGATTTTGAAACAAGATTTAAAAATGAAGAACTGAAAAAAAACTTATTTTCATATGTTGGTGGAGGTATAAAATCTCCTTATT
>CACHJL010000044.1 GCA_902580135.1 uncultured Pelagibacteraceae bacterium
ATCCAAAATTCAAAAAAAATATAGTTAAATTAGTTTCTAATCTGCCTTACAATGATTTAAGAAGTATTAAAATTGATTAAATATTTTAATTTAGTGATATAATATATCAAATGTTAAATTCTAATGAATTAATAGATAAAGTAAAATCTTATAATAAGTTTCTAAATCCAGAGGCTCTGACTAAAGCCTATGATTTTGCTGTTAAAGCCCATGAAAAGCAAAAAAGAGATGAAGGTTCACCTTACATAATACACCCAATTGCTGTTGCCAATATATTAACTGAGTTAAAACTAGATAGCGCAACTATAGCAACAGGATTACTTCATGATACAATTGAAGACACTTATGCAACTTATCAAACTATCGAGGAGGAATTTGGAAAAGAAGTTGCAGACTTAGTTGATGGAGTTACAAAAATCTCTGAATTTGAAAATCAAGCAATCTCTAATTCAAAGGCTGAAAATTTTAGAAAATTAATATTAGCCACATCTAAAGATATCAGAGTCTTGCTAGTGAAGCTAGCTGACAGACTACACAATATGAGAACAATGCATTTTGTTACTGATAAAGAAAAACAAATTAGAAAAGCAAAAGAAACTATGGAAATTTATTCCCCATTAGCTGATAGAATGGGCATGAATAGAATTAGAGATGAGCTAGAAGACTTATCTTTTGAAATATTAAATCCACAAGCGAGAAAATTAATTAAAGATAGACTTGATCAAATTAAAGATAATAATTTAATTAATTACAATTCAGTTCTAAATGAATTTGAAAGTTTACTAAAAGTTAATAAAATTAATTTTGAAATATTTAGTAGAGAAAAAACACCTTTTTCTATTTGGAGAAAAATTCAAAAGAAACGTACATCATTAGAACAAATAACAGACATAATAGGTTTCAGAATTATTTTAGATGATGTTGAAAATTGTTACAAATCTTTAGGTTTGTTTCACAGTAAATGGAATTGTATTCCAGGAAAATTCAAAGACTATATTTCATCACCAAAAATAAATAAATATAAATCAATACACACTTCAATAATTGGTCCTAATAAAAGACCTATTGAAATTCAGCTAAGAACTATACAAATGCATGAATTTGCACAGAGAGGTATAGCCTCACATTGGAAATATAAATCATCAGAAAAATTCAATTCATTGACTTGGAAAGAATATGATTGGCTTGCAGATTTAGTTGAAATTATTGATAAGAATGAAAATCCAGAAGATTATTATGAATATACAAAATTACAAATGTTTCAGGAAAATGTTTTTTGTTTTACACCAAAAGGCTCTGTAATTAAATTACCTAAAGAAGCAACCCCAATAGACTTTGCTTATGCTGTTCACACACAGATCGGCGATACTGCTATTGGTTGTGAAATAAATGGAAAAGATAGTGCGTTACAATCAATTTTATTTAATGGTGATGTTATAAAAATAATAACTTCAAAAAATGTCTCTCCATCATTGCACTGGTTAACAAGCACAAAAACAGGAAAGGCAAGAGCTTCTATAAGAAGATATTGGCAATATAGAGAAAATTCAAAACCAACCAAGATTAAAAAATATAATACTACTTTATGGATTTCATTACCTGATGAGCCAGGTAAGCTAGGTGATGTGACAACAATGATTGGCATAAATAATGTAAATATTTCCAGTGTAGAAATGGTAGAAAAAACAAAAAACTCAATAAATTTTAGGTTCAACCTAATTATTCATGATTTGAAAAACTTTACAAAACTAATTAGTGAGCTAAAACAGAAAGAATATAATTTCAAAATTATTAGACATAAAAACAAAAAATATGCTTTCTTTAAAAGACTCTTTGGCGGTTTTAAAAAAAACTAAAGCCTTACTTGAGGGTCATTTTGTTTTATCTTCAGGCTTGCATTCACCGCAATATGTTCAATGTGCAAAGTTACTAAGTTTGCCAAATATTTCTAAAAAATTCACTTTATCTTTAAGTCAAAAAATTAAAAAAAATTTTAAAAAAATTGATTTAATTTTATCTCCAGCAATGGGAGGTATTGTTATAGGTTATGAAATCGGAAGGTTGCTAAAAAAAGAAACAATTTTTTGTGAGCGTGTTAAAGGGAAATTTATGTTAAGAAGAGGTTTTTCTATTAAAGCAGGCGCAAGAGTTTTAATTGTAGAAGATGTAATAACAACAGGAAAATCAAGTTTAGAATGTGTTAGATTATTAAAAAAATATAAAGCTAAATTATCAGGATTTGCCTGTTTAATTGATAGATCATCAAAAAAAACTTTAAAGATAAAAAATAAAAATATTATATCACAAATTAAATTAAACGTTCCAACATATACAAAAAAATTTTTACCAGATAATTTAAAAAAAATTTCTATAACAAAACCTGGTAGTAGGTTTTTAAAATGAGTATAAGGCTAGGCGTTAACATAGATCATGTTGCGACAATTAGAAATGCAAGAGGTGAAAAACATCCTGACCCTTTATCAGTTGCAAAGAAAGCTTTTTCTTATGGTGCGGACTCAATAACTATACACCTAAGAGAAGATAGAAGACATATTAATGACAAAGACCTAAAATTAATTTCTTCAATAAAATCAATCCCACTTAATCTAGAAATGGCTTCAAACTCTCAAATGCTAAAGATAGCCATTAAACATAAACCTAATTTTGTTTGTATAGTTCCAGAAAAAAGAACCGAGATAACTACAGAAGGTGGATTAAATTTAAAAAAAAATAATAATAAATTAAAAAAAACTATTCTGACATTAAATAAATATAATATCAGAACAAGTTTATTTATAAATCCTACTAAGCAAGATGTAAAAATCTCTAAACTTCTTAATGCTAAATGTGTGGAGCTTCACACAGGTGCTATATCTAATAAAATAAAAAAAAATAAAGAATATATTAATTATTTTAAGAAAATTAAAAATTGCGCAAAATTTGCCAAATCTTTAGGTTTAGAAGTTCATGCTGGTCATGGTATGGATTATAAAACTGCTAAAATATTATCAAAAATAAAGGAAATACAAGAGTTCAATATTGGACATTTTATAATAGGTGAGTCAATTATTTTTGGGCTAAAAAAAACTATTAATCAATTTAAAAAAATATTAAAAAGATGAATATTATTGGTAATGGAGTTGACATTGTTAATAATGCAAGAATAAAAAAATCAATTAAAAATAAAAAATTTATCAATAGGGTTTTCACCACAAACGAAATTAATAAATCTAAAAAACTAGATAACAAAATTAATTATTTTGCAAAAAGATTCGCCGCAAAAGAAGCTTTTGTTAAAGCATTAGGCGAAGGATTTAGAGACAATATAAATTTTAATGATATAGAGGTTATAAACGATAAAAAGGGCAAACCTATGATTAACATTTCTAGAAATGTAAAAAAATTTATTAAAAGTAAATTTAAATTACAGAAATATAAAATATTTCTCTCTTTATCTGATGAAAAGAAATATTCAATAGCATATGTAATTATTAATAAAAATTAATGAAAAAAAAATTTATAACAGAAAATGTTAAAACTCTTATTTATGCCCTAATTATTGCAATTTTTATTCGTTCAATTTTAGTGCAACCTTTTTATATACCATCGTCATCAATGGAATCAAATTTACTAGTTGGTGATCGTTTATTTGTTACAAAATTTTCTTACGGTTATAGTAAACATTCGTTCCCATTTAGTCCTCCATTATTTAAAGGTAGAATTTTTTATAAATCTCCAAAAAGAGGTGACGTTGTTGTTTTTAAAACACCGGCAGACAATAGAACAGATTATATCAAAAGAGTTATTGGTTTACCTGGCGATACTGTTCAGTTCGTAGATGGCGAACTTTACTTAAACGACAATCAAATATTAAAAACGATTAAAAAAAAAAGTGATGTTTTGTATTGTGGAAAATCAAAAATTAATGTTTCAACATACTTTGAAAAATTACCAGGAGGTAAAATTTATATCTCTTCATATAGAAATGATTATAGTTATGCAAATTCTGATAAATTCAAAATACCCAAAGACCATTTCTTCTTTTTAGGTGATAATCGAGATTGTTCAAAAGATAGTCGTTTCTTATCTGAGGTTGGATATGTGCACAAAAATAATCTTGTTGGCAAGGCACAAATTTTATTTTTTTCATCTGATCCTAAAATAGGTAGTATATTTAAATTTTGGCAATGGGACGAAATTATGAGATTTAAAAGATTTTTTAATAAAATAAAATAATGGAAGTCAAAATTAATAAACTTCAAAAAAATTTAAACTTAAATTTTAATAACTCAAAAATATTAATTCAATCAATTACCCATAAAAGCTATAATTCAAAAACAAATTACGAAAAACTCGAATTTTTAGG
>CACHJL010000045.1 GCA_902580135.1 uncultured Pelagibacteraceae bacterium
TTTAAACTTCCTTATCCTTTAATGAATATAATTAATGGAGGTGCTCATGCTAATAACGGACTTCGTATTCAAGAATTCATGATAAGACCAGATAAAGCAAAGTCTTTCGCAGATGGAGTAAGAATATGTTTTCTTGTTATTAACAATCTACGTTCACTTATTAAAAAAATGGGTCATTCAACTTCTGTTGGGGATGAGGGTGGATTTGCACCAATGATAAATGATAATGAAAATGCTTTAAAACTGATAGTACAAGCTATAAATAAAGCGGGATTTACAAATGGAAAAGATGTTTCAATATGTTTAGATGTAGCTGCTAATGAACTAATAAAAAAAGATAAATATTCAATCCATTCAAATAAATATATTTCTGTTGATAATTCAATTCAGAAATATCTTAATTTAATTAAGAAATATAAAATTAAATCTATAGAAGATCCTTTCGGTGAAAATGATTGGCCCGCATGGACTAAATTTTTAAGTAAAACAAAAAATAAAGTTCAAATAGTAGGTGATGATCTTTTTGTTACAAATTTAGAAAGATTAAAGATAGGTTTTCTAAACTTATCTGCAAATTCTATTTTAATTAAATTAAATCAAATAGGTACAGTAACAGAAACATTAGAAGTAATTAAATTTGCTCAATTAATTGGATATAAAACAATTATTTCCCACAGATCAGGAGATAGCGAAGATACTTTTATTGCAGATTTGGCTGTTGGAACCGATTCTAATCAAATTAAAACTGGATCTTTAGCTAGATCTGAAAGGGTATCAAAATATAATCAACTTATTCGTATAGAAGAGGAACTTGGAAAATCTTCTAAAATGAATAAAGTTAATTAATGCTAGATAAGATAAAAAAAAATTATTTTTTACTTTTAATAACTTTTTTAATCATTTATTTTTTCTTTAATTTATTAGGCGGAAACAGAGGACTAATTTCATATTTTGAAAAAAGTGAAATCTATAAAAACCTCATTATAGATGAAAAAGATCTCAGCGACAAAATAGTAAACTTAGAACATAAAAATTCTCTTTTAACTGAAAATATTGATTTAGATTTTATTGAAATTTTAATTAGAGAAAAATTTTTATTTGGAAAAGAGGGTGAGACTACCTATATTATTAAAGAATGATGGAACAAAAATTTAAACCAAGACACCCTGAAAAAATTAACAAGCCTATTAATCCAATTAAAAAAAAACCAGAATGGATAAGATCTAAACTTTTAAATACTGAGGAATTTTTTTTAACAAAAACAATAGTCAATAAAAATAATCTATCTACAGTATGCCAGGAAGCAAACTGTCCAAATATTACAGAATGTTGGAGCAAAAGACATGCAACTTTTTTAATTATGGGAAAAACTTGCACTAGAGCATGTGCATTCTGCAATGTAATAACTGGTAAACCCAAATCTCTTGATCCACTTGAGCCATATAAAATCGCAAATGCAGTTAAAAAACTTAATCTAAAGCATACGGTAATCACCTCTGTTGATAGAGACGATCTTCATGATGGAGGCGCAAATCACTTTTATGAGGTAATAATTGAAACAAGAAAACTTAATCCAAAAACAACAATAGAAGTATTAACACCTGATTTTTTAAGAAAAGGTGAGTCATATAAAAAGGTTGTTGAAGCAGGTCCAGATGTATTTAACCATAATATTGAAACAGTACCAGGACTTTATAGACAAGTTCGACCTGGCTCTAGATATTTTGCTTCGGTAGAACTTTTAAAAAATACAAAAAAAATTAATAAAAATATTTTTACAAAATCAGGAATAATGGTCGGTTTAGGTGAAAATAAAGATGAAATTTTGCAAGTTATGGACGATCTTCGTTCAGCTGATGTTGATTTTTTAACAATAGGCCAGTATTTACAACCTTCTGTAAAACATCATGCTTTAAAAAGATATTATAAACTTGAAGAATTTGATGAATTAAAAAGTATAGCTGAATCAAAGGGTTTCTTATTAGTTTCGTCATCACCGCTAACAAGGTCTTCTTATCATGCTGATGAAGATTTTGCGATACTTCAAAAAAATCGTATAAATCAAACTAATGCCCAAAGCATCGGTTAAAAGATTAATTAATAATAAAAAAGATAAACTTATTGAGTTTGTTTTAGATATTGAGAAATATCCTGAATTTATTCCATTTTGTGAAAATTCTAGAATTCATGAGAGATATGATGATGGAAATGTAATTAATATAATAGCTGATTTAACTATAGGCAAAGGACCATTTAAAGACACTTTTAAAAGTGATGTTAAATTTAATAAAAAAAATGATCATATTCATGTAGTAAATATTGAAGGGCCTTTAAATTATATGGAAAATAATTGGCGCTTTATTGAACAAGGAAATTTTACGGATGGTTATAAGACGGAAGTTATTTTTGATATTGATTTTGAGATAAAAAATAAATTTCTAAATATTTTAATGAATAAATCTTTTCAATATGGTTTGGAAAAGATAGCAGACTCATTTCAAAAAAGGGCTGAAAGTCTCTAGATTATTTTTAAAATCATTTTGTAAGCTTGTTTCACTGACGCTTTTTGAATTAAGTTTCTTTTCTTAGTTTTAAATAAGAATTTTTTAATTAATATTTTGTTGCCTTTTTTTATTCCTATATATACTAAACCAATAGGTTTTTGCTTAGTTCCACCTTTCGGTCCCGCAACTCCAGTAATAGCAACAGAAATATTTGTTTTGCTAATTTTGTTTAGATTTTTAACCATAGTTATGCAAGTATTATAACTTACAGCCCCATGTTTCATTATTATCCTTTTAGGAACTTTAAGAATATTAATTTTAGCCTGATTAGAATAGGTAACTAGTGCAAGGGTAAATACTCTAGAAGATCCACTTATTGAAGTAATAGAACTTGACATTAAACCACCTGTACAAGATTCAGCTAAGGAAACTTTTAATCTCTTTTTACTTAATAATTTAACTACTTTTTGCGAAATTATTTTCATGAAGTAATCACCATATATAAAACTAGAACAGCTACTACATATAAACCGGCACAGACATCGTCCATAATAACGCCAAAGCTATTCTTAAAGTTTTTATCATAATAACTAACTGGATAGGGTTTTGCGATATCAAATATTCTAAATAGAATAAACATAATGAAGTAAAATGTTAATACATGGCTAGTTTCTTTTGTTCCTTCATGAGCAATCTCATAAAGACATATTGGAATTGATTGACCAATAAATTCATCAATTACAACTTCTTTTGGATCTTTATTATCTAAGTCTCTTATAAATATATTAACCGCATAAAGAGAAATGAAAAATACAATGATAACACCAATTAAAATAATATTTGGTGAAAAGTTTATAATATGAAATAAAAAAAATAAAAATATTGTTGTTGCTAAAGAAGCATAACTGCCAGGTATTTTTTTTAACTTTCCAATACCAAACATCGTGACAAACAAAGAATTTATATTATTCATATTTGCTAATTGAGACTATAGCTTCACAAGCAATAGCATTTTCTTTTCCTATTAAACCTAATTTTTCTACAGTTTTACCTTTAAGATTTATAATATTTTTATCTAAATTCATTAATTTTGATAATGAATTTATTATTTTATTTCTATATTTGGAAACTTTTGGCCTTTCACAAATCAAATTAATATCTAAGTTGTTAATAAAGCAATTATTATTTTCAAGATCATAAATTATTGGACTTAACATTTTTGGAGATCTTATGTTTTTAAACTTATTTTTATTACTCGGATATAACGTACCTATATCTTTTTTTCTCATTGAACCAAGTAATGCATCAATCGTTGAATGAATTATCACATCACCATCTGAGTGACCTTTTAAACCTGAATGAAAAGGTATTCTAATTCCACCTAAATAAAGTTTTTTGTTCTTAATTAATTTATGTATATCAAATCCAATTCCATAAAATGTTTTTAAGGGTATTTTTTTTAAATCAGATTTTTTTGTTATTTTAATATTTGCCTCTTCACCTTTAATGAACTTTATTTTTTTTTTATTATTTAAAAATAAAGTTGCCTCATCAGTTATAAGTTTGTTATTATTTTTTGACAAAGCATATAAAGTTTTAAAGTCGAAACATTGAGGAGTTTGAGTAAATAAAACCTTTTCTCTCTTTAAATTAATAATTTTATTTCTATTTATATATTTAGTTGAATCATAAGTATTAATATATGGAATTACTGCTTTATTATTATTCAAATACCTTTTTAAATTTTTTAACAAATTTATTGAAAAGTTAGGT
>CACHJL010000046.1 GCA_902580135.1 uncultured Pelagibacteraceae bacterium
AGAAGCAAAATATGAAAAAATTATAGTTAACAAGACAAATAAAAATGATATTTTAGGTATAATTGGCCCACCGTCTTCAATAAGTGATTTTGACAAAAATAAATGGTTTTACATTCAAAGAATAAAGGAAAATCAATCTTTATTTAAATTAGGTATTAAAAAAATTGAAAAAAATAACATATTAGTTGCAAAATTTAACAGTAAGGGAATTTTGGAATATAAAAAAATTTTAAATTTAGATGATATGAATGACCTTAACTATGTTAAATATATTACTGAAAAAGAATTTAAGCAAAATGATATGTTGTTTAAAATATTTTCAAGTATTAGAGAAAAAGCTAACGCTCCTTCTAGAAATAGAGCAAAAAATAAATAAATTTTTAACCTGCAATAACTGCTAGTAGTAATAAAGCAACTATATTAGTAATTTTAATCATTGGATTTACTGCTGGTCCAGCCGTATCTTTGTAAGGATCGCCCACAGTGTCACCAGTAACTGCTGCTTTATGAGCTTCTGAACCTTTGCCTCCAAACTTACCATCTTCTATATATTTTTTAGCATTGTCCCAAGCACCGCCACCTGCTGTCATTGATACAGCAACAAATAAACCTGTTATAATAACACCCAGTAACATTGCACCTACCGATGATAGTGCTGCAACCTGACCGCCTATTGGTAAAATAATTAAATACAAAACTATAGGTGAAAGAACTGGTAATAAAGATGGTATTATCATTTCTTTAATTGCTGCTTTAGTAAGTAAATCTACAAGTTTGCCGTAGTCAGGTTTGGATTTACGTTTCATTATACCAGGAATTTTTTTAAATTGCCTTCTTACTTCAATAACAACTGCACCACCTGCTCTACCGACAGCTTGCATGCCCATAGAACCAAAAAGATAAGGCAACATACCACCAATTAATAAACCTACAACAACGAATGGATTTGATAAATCAAAAGTAACTACAATGCCTTCTAATTTAGATCCAGCAACTTTAGAAAAATGTTTTATATCTTCGGTATAAGCTGCAAATAAAACCAGCGCTCCTAATCCAGCAGAACCAATGGCGTATCCTTTTGTTACAGCTTTTGTAGTATTTCCGACGGCATCTAATGCATCGGTTGTTTTTCTTACATTTTTAGGAAGATTAGACATTTCAGCAATACCACCCGCATTATCTGTTACTGGTCCATATGCATCAAGTGCAACAACCATTCCAGCAAGAGCGAGCATTGTTGTAACAGCAATAGCTATTCCAAAAAGACCGGCAATATGATTTGTTAGTAAAATTCCTGCAACTATTATTAAAGCCGGTATAGCTGTAGCTTCCATAGAAACTGCAAGTCCTTGAATAACATTTGTTCCATGTCCAGTAGTAGATGATGCTGCAACACTTTTAACTGGTCTATAATTAGTTCCTGTATAATATTCAGTAACCCAAATAAGCAATCCAGTTATAATTAATCCTATTATTCCACAATAATATAAACTTAATCCTGTAAATATTTTGCCACCAACAACATAATTTTTTTCAAATCCGATGACATAATCTGTAACAGGATACAAAATAATTAGAGACAAAATTGCAGTAGCAATAAAACCTTTATACAGAGCATTCATTACATTTTTTGAATTTCCTAATTTAACAAAAAATGTTCCAATAATTGAAGTAATGATGCATGCACCTCCTATTGTCAGAGGATAAACCATCATGTTTAGATCTCCATGAAAGAAAATTGAAGAAAGAACCATTGTAGCTACAATAGTTACAGCATAAGTTTCAAATAAATCAGCAGCCATACCTGCGCAGTCACCTACGTTATCACCCACATTGTCTGCTATTACAGCAGGATTTCTTGGGTCATCTTCTGGGATTCCGGCTTCTACTTTTCCCACTAAATCAGCTCCTACATCAGCTCCTTTTGTAAATATACCACCACCTAATCTTGCAAAAATAGAAATCAAAGAAGCACCAAAACCTAATGCAACAAGTGCATTAACTATTTCTCGTTCATCAACTTCTAGCTTAAATAAAATAAAATAATAAACAGCTATAGATAATAAAGCTAATCCTGCAACTAACATGCCAGTTATAGCTCCAGATTTGAATGCAACAGATAAACCATTGGCAAGACCTTTTCTTGAAGCTTCTGCAGTCCTTACATTAGCTTGAACAGAAACAAGCATTCCAACATAGCCTGCTATTCCAGATAAGGTTGCTCCAATTAAATATCCCAAACCGACTAAATAATTAAATGCAAATGTAATAATAACTAAAACAACAACACCAACTATAGCTATTGTTTTATATTGTCTATTTAAATATGCCTTAGCTCCAATTTGAATTGCTGAAGAAATTTCTTGCATTTTGTTATTTCCTGGACTTGATTTAATAATATTAGTACCTGTAAAAAATCCATAAATTATCGATAATATACCTGCGAATATTGTATAATATAATATAGTGTCAATTGAAGCGTTCATATAATCCTTAAAATAAAATATTGTTTAATTTTTAAAAATCGGACATTACAAAAAAAAGAGTAAAAGGCAATAATTAACTTTTCAAAATTGGTGCGAATAACCTGTATAATTAATAGATTCTAACTCCTTTTTACCATTAATAATTCTTCTTTGATTTTTTATATTCGTAGTACTTCCAATTTGTGTAATTTTGACATTGATTCTTTTTGATAAATTTTTGATATAATTTCTCCTACTCTTAGGAGAAGTAAATAAAATTTGATAATCATCTCCTTTAGAAATGAATTTTAAAATGTTTTTATTATTAATTTTTAAATAATTTTTTAAATTTTTAGATATAGGAATTTTATTAGAATTAATAATATATCCAATTTTTTGATTATTTATCAACTTATTAAGATCAGCGAATAAACCATCCGATATATCAATTGATGATTTCGCAAAATTAAATAGATACCTAGTTATTGGGAAGGGAATGTTTGGTAAAAAATATTTTTTAACGAAATAATTTTTAAGGTTATTTTTAATATTGATTTTTTTCTTTAAAATTTCAAGTCCCATAAAACTATCACCTAAATTTCCTGTTACATAAATATCATCGCCAATGAAAACATTGTTTCTTCTAACAATTTTTGCAGATAAACCAAGTGCAACTATAGTGAATGAAGAAACTTTAGAATTAGTTGTATCTCCGCCTGATAATTTAATATTATACTTTTTTTGCTCTTCTTTAATTGATTTTGAAATTAGTTTAAGATTTTTTTTATTAAAATGTTTTTTGTTTCCACTACCTGAAATAAAAAAATATTTTGGGTTAACTCCTTTGCTAATCAAATCTGATATTGAGGATCGAATAATTTTTTTAACTAATAATTCAGGGTTTTTAAAATTTAAATAATGAACTTTTTCATTATATGTATCTAGAGATAAAACAATTTTATTTTTTTTATCAAAAAAAACATCATCATTTAAATTTAAAGCACTTGGATTATTTTTAGCAAGTTTTTGGAAGTAATTTTTAATTAATTCAAATTCATCCATTAGAAATTCTGATTTTTTTTGATATTTTGTCTAATAAAGCATTTAAATATTTAGTTTGTGAATCCTCCATAAAATAATTAGAAGCTCTTAAATATTCTTTAATAATTATTTTGATTGAGGTTTTCGGCTTATAAAGAAATTCAAAAATAGCACTTTTGATAATTACCTGAAATACTTTATCTAAATTTCTCATATTTATATCTTTCTCAAGATGATTCTTTAATTCTTCATTTATAACTTCATCACGTTCTACAGTGCCATTAACAACATCTTTAATAAATTTCTTAAATCTATGCTTTGGGAAAGTCAAAATTTCTTCATTATTAAAAAATTTACCATAAAGTTTTTGAATAATTATAACTCTAGGATTATTTTTTGGACTATATTGTAAAGACATATTATTGCGACAATACTGATATTACTGCTTTAGACGCCTCTTTGCCTTTGTGCTTTCTTTTGATAGCTTGTTTTTTGTTAAGGCATGTAATAATTCCATTTCCAATAGGTTTTTTGTTATCTACGGAAATTTTCATTATGTGATCAGTTGTCGCTCTAGAAATAAAGTCAAAGTGAGGAGTTTGTCCTTTAATAACACAGCCTAAGGCTATAAACCCATCATATTTTTTTATATTTTTTGAAATAGTAACTGGTATTTCGAATACACCAGGTACAGATATAATTTTAATATTATAATAATTT
>CACHJL010000047.1 GCA_902580135.1 uncultured Pelagibacteraceae bacterium
AATTTTAATTGATAAATTTATTAATAATGCAATGGAAGTTGACGTTGATGCTATATCAGATGGAAAAGATGTTTATGTAGCAGGTATTATGCAACACATTGAAGAGGCAGGAATTCATTCTGGAGATTCTGCTTGTTGCTTACCTCCAATATCAATTAAAGAAAACTTGTTAAGAGAATTAAAGATACAAACTAGAGAATTGGCTTTAGCTTTAAAGGTTAAAGGTTTTTTGAACATTCAATTTGCAATTAAAAAAGACGAAATATTTGTGATAGAAGTAAACCCAAGGGCTAGCAGAACTGTTCCTTTTGTTTCAAAAGCTAATGGTGTTCCACTTGCAAAAATTGCTTCAAGAATTATGGCAGGTGAAAAACTTGGAAAATATAAATTAAAATACCAAACCAATAAAACTTTTGCGGTTAAAGAAGCTGTTTTCCCATTTAACAAATTTCCTGACAGTGACGTTCTTCTTGGTCCAGAAATGAAATCAACTGGTGAAGTGATGGGATTTGACGATGATTTTGGAATGGCGTATGCCAAAAGCCAAATAGCTTCATCAAATTCTTTACCGACTAAAGGTTTAGCATTTTTATCAGTTAAAGATTCGCATAAAGATGAAGTAATTGATCTTGCTAAACAATTATTAAAATTAAATTTTAATCTTTGTGGGACAAATGGCACTGCTAACGCAATTAGAAACAAAGGTATTAAATGTAAAAAAATAAATAAAGTAAGTGGCGGATCACCTCACATAGTTGATGTTTTAAACTCCAAAAAAATTGCATTAGTAATTAATACTGGTGGTGGCAAAAGAAGGCATCGACTTAGCGATGCAAGGGCATTGAGAAGATCTACATTAATTAATAAAGTTCCATATTGCACTAATATGTCAACTGCTTATGCATGCTTAGAGGCAATTAAATCATTAAAAAACAAAAAACTGAAAGTAAAATCTCTCCAGGAAAATTAGTCTACTTTCCAATCTGTTTTAAAATCAACGTAATTCAGTTGAAGACATCTTCTCTCTTTAATTATGTCTTTTTTTTCCATTCCATGCCAAGTATTTGGTCCACTAGAAAAAAAATATCCATAATTATCTCTATAAGGTAAAGTTTTTATCCTTTTTAGATTACTATCATAAAAGTCTGTTCCCAATTCCTCGCTTTCATTATGCTTGTTAACAAAAAGCAGACACGACAAAAGTTTTTCTTTAATGTCACAGTGAGGTTTAAGCCAAAAACCTTTTCTATCACATATAACTTCAAGCCTTACATAAGAGTTAGATAAATCTTTTTCTATTAAATTAGAAATTTTTTCACAAGTTTGTTTATCCTGAAGTTCTTTAATTAATTTTGATAAACCAGGAAACTGATTAGAATTATATTTTGTAATAAAACATCTAAATTTTAATGCTTTTCCACCATCAGAAATACCTTCTCTAAACTTTCCTTCCCCGCCATCTATTGCTCTAGTACCATCATAATTAAGATTATGTTCAGATGGATTAGCTATATCTGCATTAACTATTTCTTTAATTTGTTCCTCGGTTAAAGGCTCATTTATTTCCCAGTGTGTAAATGGGTCTTCAAATTTTTTTGAATTATTAATAATTGAATTTAAAAATGACATTAGGATATTTTTTTTTTGATTTCTTTTGATATTCTATTTGTTTCATCTAAAATTTCATAGTTCCAAATTTCAAGTTTTTCATCTAAATTTTTTACTATATTTAACTTAGCAAACAAATTTCTAAATCTTCTAAATCTGTAATCATTTATCTTTGCAGGCATTTCAGCGATATATATAGGTTTTCCTGTTAGCGCGGCCTCTGAAATCATAGATATAGAATCACATGTAACAGTAATATATTTTGCCAAAGACAAGCACGACAAATAAGCTTTTTTATCTATATCCTTAATTACCAAATGATCCTGCCCAAAGTAATTTTCAGATAGATCAATTGACTGTTTTGGTGTTCTCATTGAAGGAATAATTATTGCCTGTAAATTGTTTTTTTCCAATATGTTTTTTACTTTATCAAAAATTTTTTTTATATTTTGTTCACTATAATCATAGTATTTATTGGGCCCACCAATAATTAGCGCTAGATATTCTTTGTCTTTATTCAATCTTTCTAACAAGTACTCTCTATTATTTATTATTTCCTTATTGGTTAAATAATGAATTGATCCTTTTGATAAAATTACATTTTCTCCAGTTAATCCATCATGATCTGGGGCTACAATAAAATCAAAATTTTTCAAATCTACTTTTGGATCTTGAATGTGAATATTATAAACTTTTTTTTCAGAATTTTTTTTAAGACAAATTGATGGAATTACACTTTTCCTCCCACATGAAATTATAATATCAAAATCTTTTGAATCGATTGAGTTAAATGTAAAATTTGAAACTGGTGTAAATTTAGGAGGTATTAATTTCCAAAAACTATTTAGTTCAACTTTATGGTGAGTAAAGTCAATGTCTAGTGCATTAGCTAAACCTTCAACTTGGCTTATCATGCCGTGCATGCCCTCTGTTAATAAAAGACCTTTTAATTTAGTCATTAATCATTATATAGCTTTGATATGAGTCAAAATCCAACTAAACACACAAAAGTGTTAATAATTGGATCCGGTCCCGCTGGATACACTGCTGCTGTTTATGCTGCAAGAGCAATGCTAAAACCTATTTTAGTTCATGGCATGGAGCCTGGTGGTCAATTAACAACAACTACTGATGTTGAAAATTATCCAGGTTTTGCACAAGTAATTCAAGGACCTTGGTTAATGGAACAAATGAAAGAACAAGCTGAGGCGGTTGGAACTGAAATGATTGAAGATCATATCGCATCTGTAAATTTAAAATCAAAACCATTTGAAGCAGTTGGAGATGGTGGCCAGAAATATACCGCGGACTCAATTATTATTTCAACTGGAGCTCAAGCAAGATGGCTAAATATTGATTCCGAACAAAAGTTTAGAGGATTTGGAGTATCCGCTTGCGCAACATGTGATGGTTTTTTCTTTAAAGAAAAAACAGTAGCAGTTGTTGGTGGTGGAAATGCGGCTGTTGAAGAAGCAATGTTTCTTACAAAATTTGCATCAAAAGTACAATTAATTCATAGAAGAGATGAATTAAGAGCTGAAAAATTACTTCAAAAAAAATTAATGGAAAATAAAAAAATTGAAATTATTTGGGATAGTGTTGTTGAAGAAGTCATTGGTGATGAAGAGCCTAAAAATGTAAAAGGTTTAAAAATTAAGAATGTTAAAACTAATGATATTAAAGAATTAAAAATAGATGGTCTTTTTATTGCTATTGGGCATGATCCAGCTACTCAACTTTTTAAAGATCAATTAAATATGGATAAAGAAGGTTATTTAATAACCAAACCAGACTCAACTGAGACAAATATCCCTGGTGTTTTTGCTGCTGGCGATGTTAAAGATAAAATCTTTAGACAGGCAGTTACTGCTGCGGGTATGGGTTGTATGTCTGCATTAGAAGCTGAAAAATATTTGGCTTCATAAAAGGAAAAATGGAAAAGATAGTTAAACAAATACAATTGCTTACTTTAATTATAATACTAATTAGCACAGTGATTGCTATTGGTAGCGAACTTTACCAAATGTTTAAAATTGAAACAGTTACTCTAGCAGACCTACTTTTACTTTTTCTATATCTTGAAGTTTTAGCTATGGTTAGAGTGTTTTGGGAAAGTCAGTCTATTCAGATTACACTTCCACTATTTATTGCCATAACAGCTTTATCTAGATTTATAATTTTACAAGGAAAATCAATTAATCCTGAAATCCTCGTTTATGAAGCAGGAGCAATTTTATTAATTGCATTAGCAATACTTGTATTAAGATTTAGAAATTCTCCAATTGTTGGTTTGAATAGGAAGAAAAAAACCTCTAAAAAATAGAATGATAGGAAAAGTACTACTAACAGGTGTTAGTGGATGGATTGCAAAGCATACTGCAATAGAATTACTGAATTCAGGTTATGAAGTTTTAGGAACAGTCAGAAATAAAAATTTAATTGAACAAACAAAAGAAACTATAAGCAAATATGCTTCTATAGATAAATTGTCATTTATTGAGTTAGACCTTGTTAAGGATGATGGATGGAATGAGGCAGCAAAAGGATGTAAATATATATTTCACGTCGCTTCTCCTTTTCCAATAAAAGTTTCAAAGAATAGAGAAAGTTTATTGC
>CACHJL010000048.1 GCA_902580135.1 uncultured Pelagibacteraceae bacterium
CAATCATTTCATCAATAATTAAATAAATTTGAGGGTTTAAATAGTCTGAACCAGGTATTAACTTTGCTACTGGATAATTTTTCCAATATATCTTGAAATCATCTTTTAAATCAATTATTCCAGTATCTATAATTTGATTAATCCTATTTATAATTTCAGGACTAACATTTTGTCTTGCTGCTTTTTTTAATGATTTAATATCTGCGTCTAAAGCATCTACTTTAAAATCTAGTTCTAATTTTAAACCTTTAAGATGACCAATATATTGCTGGTTAATCATGACTTTTTCTTCATCAACTATCTGTGTATCAAATAATATATCTTGTTTTAATCCTTTTGCTAAAACGCTTGCCCTTTTATCTATAAATGTTTTTGTTAACTCTTCATGTAGTCTATCTGATAATTTATCTTCTAAATGTTTAGTTCTTTCTATCCAATAATCTTGGTTTTCTACCCAATTAGATTTATTTGAAACATAAGCCCATGTTCTTACATTTGCAATTCTATTTGTTAATGAGTCTACATTTCCATCTAAATTATCTAAAATTGATAATTGCTCTTTCATATACTGATTTGGAATTTTATTATTATTTCCTGTTAAAAACGTAAAGACTTTACTTACAACTTCTATATGATGTCCATAATTTTTTTTTACAAAATCTGGAATTTGACAACATTCCCAAAGTATTCTTAAAATTTCAGAGCTATTATCAATACTTATGTTTTGTACATCTTTTAAAAAATACTTTAGAACTTTTTCATCTTCACACTCATTTATTCTTTTAAGCCAATCTTTATTTGGTTTTTCATCTAAAGATCTTATTAAACTTGCTTTATTATTAAAATTAAGATTAGAATTTCTCCAAAAAATATTTTTAATTTCAATAAATTTATGTTTTTCAATTACTTCAGCCTCTTCAGAATTAATTTCCCCACAATCTCCAGTTATTCCAAAATATCCATTATTTAAATATCTTCCTGCTCTCCCTGCAATTTGACCAATTTCATATAAATTTAATCTTCTAAGCTTTTTTCCGTCATATTTTTTTAAATTTGAAAAATAAACACGATCTAAATCCATATTAATCCCCATTCCTATTGCATCAGTAGCAACAAGGTAATCAACATCACCAGATTGATATAAATTTACTTGTGCATTTCTAGTTTTAGGGCTTAACGATCCCATTACAATTGCAGCTCCACCTTTTTGTCTTCTAATTAATTCTGCAATTGCGTAAACTTCTTCAGTTGAAAAAGCTATTATTGAACTTTTTCTTTCTATTCTTGAAATCTTTTTATGACCACTAAATGATAATTTTGAAAATCTCTCTTTGTTTATAAATTCAATATCTTCACTTAATTTTTCAATTATACCTCTGACTGTATTTGAACCCATAAACATAGTTAGTTTTTCACCTCTAAGATTTAAAAGTCTATCTGTAAAAATATGACCTCTTTCGTGGTCATTACACATCTGGATTTCATCTATACCAACAAACTCCAAATCTTTGTCTAAAGGCATAGATTCAACTGTACACAAAAAATATTTTGCATTTATTGGTATAATTTTTTCTTCTCCTGTAATAAGAGCAACTTTTGAAGGATCTATTTTTTTAATTACTTTATCGTAAACTTCTCTAGCTAGTAATCTAAGTGGAAAACCAATCATCCCAGAACTAAATGAAAGCATTGTTTCTATAGCTAAAAACGTCTTTCCAGTATTAGTTGGCCCGAGCACTGCTGATATTTTATTTTTTCTCATTTCAACTTTTGGTATGATATTTTTTTTACCTACTATATTTTGTTATCCAAAGAGAACAAAAATAGTCTAAAACAAGTCCGAATCGCAGGTGAAAAAGTTCTCATTTTAATTTTTGTATTTTAAAGGTTACCATAAATTTAATAAATTCAATATAATTTTTTATGAACAAAAAATTATGGGAAGCTTCCTTATCCATAAAGAAAAAATCAAATTTATATAAATTTGAAAAATTTATATCAAAAAAATTTAATTATAAGGTAAATAAAAATTATAATATGTTATTTAATTGGAGCATAAATAACCTAAATTTATTTTGGAGCTCAGTTTGGGATTATACAAATGTTAAAGGAAAAAAAATTGATAAATTTCAATATTCAAAAGAATTTATAAAAAACAAATTTTTTGTAAATTCAAAATTAAATTTTGCTGAAAATATACTATCAAAGAAAGATCATTCTAAAGCAGTCACATTCATTAGTGAAAATGGTTATAAAGAGATAAGATCATGGAAAAATTTGAGAAATAATACTTCAAGGTTAATTAATTTTTTGAAAAAAAATCAGATTTCTAAAAAAGATCGAATAGCAGCATATATGTCAAATCAAATTGAAACAGTTGAGTGTTTTTTAGCTGCATCAACAATTGGTGCAATATGGTCTTCATGTTCTCCTGATTTTGGAACCCAAGGATTAATAGAAAGATTTTCTCAAATTAAGCCGAAAATATTAATCGTAACAGATAGATATTATTACAATGGTAAAGAAATAAATATTTTAGAAAGACTTCCACTAATATTAAATAAAATAAAATCAATAAAAACTGTTTTAATCGTAAATTACCCCGGAAAAAAATATTTAAATCAAAAAAAGATAAAACGTATCAACTTTCATAATTTAAATAAAATATATGAAACCAAATATGATGAAATTAAATTTGAAAGATTTGACTTTGATCAAGAATTAGCAATTTTGTATTCAAGTGGAACCACAGGAAAACCAAAGTGCATTTGCCATAGATCTGGTGGAGTTTTGTTACAACATTTAAAAGAGCATCAATTACATTGTGAAGTGAAACCTGGTGATAATGTTTTTTATTTTACTACTTGTGGATGGATGATGTGGAATTGGCTTTTGACATTTCTTGCATCAAAAGCATCGATTGTTTTGTTTGATGGATTTCCAATGTATAAAAAAAATGATTTATTATTTAAAATTGCACAAAATGAAAAAATTACTCTTTTTGGTGTAAGTGCAAAGTATATTGATCAGTTAAGAAAACTAAAAATCAAAATAAAATCGAAATTTAAATTGAATAATTTAAAAATGATATGCTCAACAGGATCACCACTTTCAGATGATAATTTTCAATATGTTTATGATAATATTAAAAGCAATGTTCATCTAGCTTCCATTGCCGGCGGAACAGATTTAGTTTCTTGTTTTGTTTTAGGTAATATTTATTCTCCTGTTTACAAAGGTCAAATTCAAAATAATGGGCTCGGAATGAATGCAGATGTTTTTTCAGAAAAAGGAAAATCATTAGTAAATAAAAAAGGAGAATTAGTTTGTAAAACACCATTTCCATCTATGCCAAAATTATTTTGGAATGATAAAAATAACAAAAAATACAAAAATGCATATTTTAATAAATTTAAAAATGTTTGGCATCATGGAGACTATGCTGAAAGAAAAAAAAATGGAGGTTATGTTATATATGGAAGATCAGATGCTACTTTGAACCCAGGTGGAGTTAGACTTGGAACAGCAGAGATTTATTCAGTTGTTGAAAAATTTAAAGATGTAAAAGAGTCAATTGTTGTAAGTCAATCTTGGGACAATGACGTTAGGATTATATTATTTTTAGTTTTAAACAAATCTAATTCATTAGATAATTTATTTATTGAAAAACTTAAAAAAACTATAAGAATAGAGGCATCTCCAAGGCACGTACCTGCGAAAATTATAGAAGTTAATGATATTCCTAGGACAAAGAATGGCAAAATTGTAGAATTAGCAGTTAAAAATGTAATTGAAGGAAATAAGATTAAAAATATTGAGGCATTAGCAAATCCAGATGTATTAAAACAATATAGGAATTTAAAACAATTGAAAACACAATGATTAAAAATAAAATTAAAAATCTAAGTTTATCAGCAACATTGAAGATAAATGAAATTTCAAAAAAACTAGAACAAGAAGGGAAAGAAATTATTAAATTTGGTTTTGGAGAATCTCCGTTCCCAATTCCAACTACAATTGTTGAAGAACTTAAAAAAAATGCTCATAAAAAAAATTATTTACATTTTCAAGGTTTAGATGATTTAAGAGTTTCTATTTCAAAATATGAATCAAAAAAAAAAAAAAAAAATTTTTCATCTGAACAAATAATTGTTGGACCTGGATCAAAAGAACTTATGTTCTTACTACATATTT
>CACHJL010000049.1 GCA_902580135.1 uncultured Pelagibacteraceae bacterium
AATTTTAAAAAAGGTTCTCGTGTTGAGTGTTATTCCTTATCAGGAATTAACGAATTTTTGTTAGATTAATTATATTTCTTGTCTCCTAAATAAATAAATAATAAATATTCCAAATGGCAGACATTAAAAATCCAAAAGCCGCTATCCCAATAGTTTTACTTGCTGGAGTATTTTGGTCTTTTGGACCCTATGTTGTTAGACACATTGATCAGCCTCAATTAGTTCTATGGCAGTATTTGTTCACTAGAGGACTAGTAATATTTATATTATTAAACGTTTATTTATATTTAAACGAAGGTTTAAAGTTTTATAAAAATTATTTAAAAATTGGTATTTCTGGATTACTGGGTGGAGCTGGTCTTGCAACAGCAATGATTACTTTTATTTGGTCCATTTCAAATACATCTGCTGCTGTAACATTATTATGCTTAGCAGCAATGCCATTTATAACTGCCCTTCTTGGATTTATGTTTTTAAAAGAAAAAATTTCTATGACAGTATGGATATCAATTTTCGTAGCTACATTTGGTATAGTAGTTATGGCATTTGGAAATGTAGAAAAAAATACATTATTAGGTCTAATCTTTGGTCTTGCCTCTGCATTAGGTTTTTCAATTTTTTCTGTAACTTTAAGATGGAGAAAAAGCACTCCAAAATTTACAACAGTTGCATTAGCTGGTTTGATCTGTTGTATATTTTCAACTGCTTTCATTCTAATTAATGATTTAAGCTTTTTATCTACAAATAAAAATCAAGCATTATTCGCAACTCATGGAACACTTGTTTGCTCAGGATTGATTTTATATTCAATTGGGTCAAAAAATATACCAGCAACAGATTTAACATTGTTATCATTAACGGAAGTTGTAGGAGGAATTTTCTGGGTATGGCTACCTTGGCTAGGTATTAATGAAATTCCTTCAACAAACACTATCATAGGTGGTTTCTTTATTTTTGTTGCTATTATTTATTACAGCTTAATCATGCAATCAAATAGAAGATTTATTGGTTTAAATTAAATGAGCTCAGATAAAATTGTAGTTAATAGTTGGAATGAATGGGATCCTTTAAAGCATGTTATAGTAGGTAGTGCAGATGGATGTTGTATTCCTGCACCAGAACCTGCGTTAGATGCCAAAGTCCCAGAAGACTCAGATATGAAAGGCCAATATGGTCCAAGAAAACAAGATACAATTGATAAAGCTAATGAACTTTTAGATAATTTTGCAAATGTTTTGCAAAAAAAAGGAATTAAAGTAGATAGGCCCACTCCTATAGATTTTAATCAAAAAATTTCAACACCTGATTGGAAAGCACAAAGTATGTTTGGATGTATGCCTCCAAGAGATGTTTTGTTAACTGTTGGTAATGAAATACTTGAAGCAACTATGAGTTATAGATGTAGATGGTTTGAATATTTATGTTACAGACCATTGTTAAAACAATACTATAATGAAGATCCAAATATGCGTCATGAGTCTGCGCCCAAACCGAGATTAACAGATAAAGATTATAGAAAAGATTATTTGTCTGAAAAAATTGGAGTTCAGAAAAGATTAGAATGGACAGAAAAAAAATATTTTGTCACTACTGAGGAAGAACCATTGTTTGATGCAGCTGATATATTAAGATTTGGCAAAGATCTAATTGTTCAACATGGTTTCACTACAAATTTAAAAGGTATTGATTGGATCAAAAGACATTATAAAGATCACAGAGTTCATGCTGTTAATTTTCCAGGAGATCCTTATCCAATACATATAGATGCTACATTTACACCAATTAAAGAAGGTTTAATTATCAATAACCCCCAGAGAAAACTTCCTAAAGAGCAAAGAAAACTTTTTGAAGATAATGGTTGGGAAATAATTGACTCTGCTCAGCCAGCGCACAACGCACCACCTCCATTGTGCTATTCTTCAGTTTGGTTATCAATGAATGTATTAGTTTTAGATCCAAAAACTGTATGTGTAGAAAAAAGTGAGGTTTATCAAGCAGAACAATTAGATAAGCTTGGTATGGAAGTCGTTCCGGTTGAGCTTAGAGATGCTTATGCTTTTGGGGGAGGACTGCATTGTTGCACAGCAGATGTCTATAGAGAGGGAACATTAAAAGATTATTTTCCAAAACAATAATCAACTTGGATTTTTCTTCAAAAACTCAATATATTTCAACACTTCTTCAAATTTTTCATCCTCGATATCTTTATAGCTAGCATTAAATTTATTTTTTATACATATCGCTACATGAGCATATGGATTTCTTCCTTTAGGATGATTTGGATGATCAGGTAATTGACCTAGTAAATAATCACCAGCTTCCTGAATAATTTTCCACAGTTTATTTGTGTTTTCCTTATTCACACTTTAAATTTTACTTGATGTTTGTATGTTTGGCTATTCACTTAAAGTAAAAGGATCGATTTTTGCTTCATAAGCTAAATCTCCATCTATATAGTAAGCTTTCATTATTAATTTACTTTTTAAAGCGTTATCATATGCTGCGTCACCAACACACTCTAATTCAGATTTACTATTATTTATTTCTTTAATGTTTCTTAAAATTACAATTTTAAAATCATTACCAATCGGACTTTTCAACTTCTGCTTTTTGATCAATTTAGCTAGATCTTTGCAAGTATAATCTTTATTCTTCATTTTAAATTTACCTGCTTTTTTCTTCTTTTTTGTCTTCGAATTTTTTTTTGAGTTAGCGGATATTTTGCTAATCTTTTCTAAACTTTTAAATTGGAATATATAGCTAGGCTTTTGTATACTTTTCTTTTTCACATTTCCGAAAACATAAACAGGATCAAAAAGTTGTTTATCATCCAATATAAAGTTTCCAGAGAATGTAACCAAATCATTCACATCATATCTAATAGCTTTTTGAAATAAATCAGAGTCTGTATCTATTAATGTTTTTACATCGCTAATATCTCCAAGAATATTATCATGAGTTTTGATAGTAACCTCAATAGCTTTGCCATCTTTTTTTTGAAATCCATCAAAAACAGGTTCGTTTAAAGATAATTTTATTCGTCCTTTGCCTTGATCATTAGCTTTTAACCAAACAATTTTTCCTGTCCATCCTTCTACATAGCCGCAATAAGTTGGTAAAAAAACATTGGAATCTGCACATATTCCAATTCTCATTTGTTTTTTTATATTATTTTGCATCTTGCTAAAAACATTACCTAGCTGTAAATCGTTTTTCCAAACTTTATTATTTGCATCACTTATAGCTTCTAAAAAATTTTTTTGATTTTGTGCTAATTTAACTTTGTTAGTTTCAGACTTTTCAGAGCCAGATTCTTTGACTTCTAAAGATTTTGCATCTTTCTTTTGAGCTAATTTCAATTTATTAAGTCTTCTGTCGTTTTTGTACCTTGTTAAAACATTATTTAACGCTGTTAAGTCTTGATTAGTTAATGCATTTTCAATCTCTTTTATATATTTAGGTAAAAATTCAGAAGTGGAGTCTAAATTATCTCTTAGCAAATTCTTAGCTTCTACTAAAATCGACTTACCAGAACTTATAATTAAGTTTTTTTCCTCTTCCGCAGCTCGTTCATTTGCAATTATAATATCTATTTCTTTTTGCTGTTTTAAATTTAATTGATTATCTTGTGTCAATTCTGAAAATTTAGACGCATTGGCAATTACTGATCTGGACATAGATATTTTTTTTGTTAGGTTTTCAGCAATAGGTGATCCAAAATTATTTAATAAAAAATTTTCAAAATTTTTTGAATATTTTTTTATTTGAATTAATTCTTGTCTTACTTTGTTTACTTTATAAACATTTCGTTCAGTTATCTTATTTTTTCTAAAATTTAAAAAATTTTGTGAACTGCTAGCATATTCTAAAAATTCCTCTAAAGCGTCATATTCATTTTTACCTAATTTTCCTTCCATAATAGGCTTTGTTTTAAAATAAAGCTCTGAGAATTTTACGATATCAT
>CACHJL010000050.1 GCA_902580135.1 uncultured Pelagibacteraceae bacterium
TTTATTTTTATTTACCTTTGTTTTTTAGAAAAACAAAATTTTATGCAATTGTTTATAATAATTATAAAAATAATAGACCTCATCTGAGTCTCAGAAAATTTTTGTACAAGCATAAAATAATTTATAGAAATAAAATAAATAAAATAAGTTATTCACAATGCCAGAATCAACTATTAGATATTGATGAAAAATTGGATAACAAATATGAAAATATAAATATACCAAAATTCAAAGAAAAAATTTATAATATTATTCCTGATAAATATATTTTTTTTCAATTTAGATATAAATTTTTTGATGACCTTAAATGGAATATGTCTGAAATAAGTTCTTTTATAAAATCTTTAAACAAAAAATATTCAAATGTAATATTTTGCTCAGATATTGAGTCAAATAAAAGAATTAGTTTTTACAATAATTATTTTGAAAATAATTTTTCTGTAATCGATTTAAACGAAAATTTAAAAAAAATAAATAATAATAGTAAAAATATTTTTTTTATTAAAAATTTAGTTTCTAAAGACCTATTATTTATAATAAAAAATGCTCAGATGTGCGTAGCTAAAGAAGGTATTATTGGTCATATCTCTTATTTTTTAAAAAAAAAGTGCCACAATTTATATAATTTTAAAATAACTGATTATAAAAGTTATTATCATCAAAAAATTAGTTATTCTGAATGGAGCAAAGGAATGTGTTTAAGTTTTTCACTTTTAAACAGCGATGTTGATAAAGCTATTAGAAAAGTTAGTAAACATATTTAGTTAATGAGTTTAAAAATATTTTTTATTGAAAAAAGTATACCTTTTAATGCTTCAGACTTAGATAGTCCATCTATAGGTGGTGCAGAAAAAGCCTTGATTAATATTACTAACGAATTATCAAAAAATTCTAACTTATTAATAAAAGTATTCAATTTAAACAATGATAAACAGTATTTTAATAAAGTTGAATGGAATAATATTAATAAAATTAATAAAGATCATAACCCAGATTGCCTAATTGCATTCTCAGACGCTAACTTGTTATCTTTAATGAATGCAAAAAAAAAAATTTTATGGTCTCATAGTGTTCAACCAATTGAAAAATTTATAAGGAAAAATCAATTATTACCTTTTTTAAAAAATAAGCCTTTAGTAATTTTAGAAGGGAAATATCACTTCCAAAAAAGAAGTTTTTTAACTTCTTTGTTTGGTAAAAAAATTATTAAATTAGCTGTTGATTATGACTTTATTAATTCTAAAGTTGATAAAGACTTCTTACCTGTAAAAAATGCCATTTTTACTACTCGATCTGATCGTAATTTAGATATACTAATAGATAGCTGGAAAGAAATTAAGCTTAAATCAGAAAACTCAAATTTACTTATTAATCCACCGTTTAAAATTACTGAGTATCATAAACAACTTGGAATTAAAGTAAGATCTAAAGGTACTAAAAGTGATTTAATAAATGATTTATTAAATTCCAGAGTTATGCTAGTTCCTGGTCACAAAGGTGAAGTTTTTTGTTTGGCCGCCGAAGAGGCTAGAGAATTATGTCTGCCAATAGTTACGATGGGTATAGGTTCTTTATATGAAAGAGTTGAGCATAACGTTACAGGTTTTATTGCCAAAAATAAAGACGAGTTTATTGATTATTCTACAAAAATTTTAAATGATGATAAGCTTTATATGAAAATTAAAAATAACTTATTTAAAATGAGAAATAAAAGATCATACAAAAATGTAATCAAGGATTTATTAGAAATTATTAATTATTATAGTTAATAAATTATCTATAAAATTATAATTTAATTTTATTTAAAGCATTATTTTTAAATAAATTTGCTTCTTGAATATATCTTCTTACCATTTGAGTTGTTTTATGACCTGTCATCGCCATAATACTTCTTTCCTCAGCTCCAAATTCTGCTGCTGTAGTTGCAAAACCTGATCTTAAACTGTGACCAGAATAATTAGATGAGTCTAAACCTGCTTTTTGAGCATATTTTTTTATTATTAATGCCACTGATTTATCTGATATCTCGAATATTCTTCCCTCACTATCGGTATGAAATCTATTTTTAATATAATTTTTAAGAGCTATAACAGGACAAAACTCATTATTATCAAAATAGGGGATAGCCTTGATAGTTCCTTCACCAGATTGATCAGTTTTAGACCTTTTTATCAGAATTTTTACTCCTTCTGATACAAAATCAACATCATCACGATTTATATTAACGAGTTCAGATCTCCTAAAACCTCCAGCAAAACCAACTAATATTATGGCTTTATCTCTTAACTTAAATTTTTCTTTTATTTTTTCATTATGTATAACTTTAATTATTAATTTTAAATCATTGATTAATATAGGTTTTTTAGCTTGTTGTCTTGATCCTACTATTCTTTTAATGCCATGCAAATTTTCCATAATTATTGGATTTTTTGTATCTAAATAATGCCCTTTTAACTTATGTATTACGCTTATTGAGGCTATTCTTCGCTTTAATGTGCTAAATTTTGATGTTTTGGATAAATGAGTTATGTAAAGTGCTATTATTTTTGGTTCAGTAGGTATTGAATTAAACCCATTTTTAGAACAAAAAAACGAAAAATCCTTAAAATCTGATTTATATGCTCTTAGAGTATTATTTGCTTTTGAATTTTTTAAATTTTTTAATGTTTCAATTTCTAGGTTTTTTATATCTGTTAATAAATTATTCATTTAATTACCGATAACCATTAATTATCGGAATATAATATAACACATTTAAATTGTCAAATAAATAATATAAATAATAATTATGCCTAAATATGTAATAATTGGACTTTTAGTAGTTATAGGAACATTCATGATTATGAATTATTGGCCTAAACTTAAAGAACAAACTAAAAATCGAATATTAATGCTTATATTTGGCTTATTTTTCCTTAGTATTTTTATCCTGCTATACCTCTTGATGTTTTAGTTTAAGTTTTCCCCGATATCCACAGCTGTTAAAAAGATAATAAATTCAACAATAAAGTGATACATGCAACTTTCTCCATGTGATACATTGAAAAATGAATTAAGAGGCAACTCTTAACTGACCATCTGGGGAAAAATCGAGAGATTCAAGAACAGAGGGCAGAAAACTCTACAGAGTAGCGCTAAAATAGTAGAGTGAAAGGCATGGCGGTAGCGCATAAAACGACGTGCCAAAACTACTGTTCTTTGCACCGTAAAAAGTGCAAGGAAACAGGGTTTTTTCTTTAATATGCTAATAAAAGGTACTAAATTTCAAATAAAAGTCTGGAAATATCTGCTCAAAATTCCAAAAGGAAGTGTTAAAAGCTATAAACAAGTAGCCAGAGGTATAAATAGACCAAATTCAGCTAGAGCTGTAGCAAATGCATGTGGAAAGAACCCATATTCTCCAAAAGTACCTTGTCATAGGGTAATTAGATCTGATGGTAAATTAGGGGGTTATTCAGCTCCCGGAGGCACAAAAACTAAAAAAAAACTCTTAAAAAAGGAGGGTTTTTTGCTCTAGAATCTAGTAATATCAACGATTTTACCATATTCTACCCTATTTCGATAATATTTTGTGCTTTCGACCTTGAGTTGTACCTTAGGTCGTAATATCCAAAAAATATGACTATCTATGGCTGTTTAATCGCTATATTCTAATAATGCAATGCTCTAATAATGATATCAAAAAATATGCTTTTTTATGCATAAAACTCATGAATTATAGTTAATAAGCTAATTATATATTGGTATCAATTGAAATACTTCCAATAAT
>CACHJL010000051.1 GCA_902580135.1 uncultured Pelagibacteraceae bacterium
TTTCTTCATAAAATAAATTATCATTATTTTATTATTTGCATATTATATTTTTAAACAATGTAGCTATGCAATTAAAACATTGCTAAATAATGCACGACTCCCTGTGGTACTCCCAGAGAAAATTTTAAAAAGTTTTTTGTTAAAAATTGTAAAAATTTAAATTTCTAAACGTTGATTTTACTGGATTTGGTGGGCCCGCCAGGACTCGAACCTGGGACCAATACATTATGAGTGTACTGCTAGAACGAATAAGCCGCGAAAAATAAAATAAAATTTTCTTAAAACTAGTCTAAAACGGGTATTCAGTGTGTACATATGAGTGACAGAAAATTATTTATAATCTATTACTTTTTCTAACAAAACATCACTATGTTTTTTATTTTTCATAAGTTTTTTATGAGCAGCTTTAGTATTTAGGCAAAGTAACTGCATAGTTGAAGGCATACCAACTTTTGCAAGATCTTTCGTATTTTTAATTCTAATTTTTTTATTTTTAAAATTAACTCGATTTGATTTTAAGAAGCTCGATAAAGTTTGTGCTGCAACGGCGAAATTTACGTTCTCAGGGATATATTCTTGTTTTTCTAACATATACAGCTTGTTCAAACCAGAAGAGGCAACCCCTACAACTTGCCCCTGATAATTAATTACAGGACCACCACTATTTCCAGGTTGTATGGCTGCATCAATTTGTATTTGAGCAATATTATTTTCTGGTCCACTTAACGAACTAACTATACCTCTAGTTAGCTTAACACTTGAACTTAAATCTTGTGATAGAGGGTAACCAAATGCAACTATATCCTCTCCAAATTCTGCACCATAAGAATTTATATTAAGGTAATCACCATTTTCATTATTGCCTTTAAGCAAAGCTAAATCATTTATTTTATCAGTTGCAATAATATCAAATAAATTAAGATTTCCATTTATTCTTGAGACCATTTTCATGCATATTCCAGCAACGTGTTCATTAGTAATTACATGTCCATTTTTATCAACAAAAAAACCTGTACCGGTCCCAATTATAAAAAGATCATCTCTTATTTTTTTCTTTTTATTTTTATCTTCTTCTTTTTTTCTTTTTTTTGCTTCAGCTATTTTCTTTTTTTCTTCCTCAATTTTACGTTTTTCTTCAGCTATTTTCTTTTTTTCTTCCTCTATTTTGGCTTTATCTTCACTGCTATTATCTGGCTCTTTTTTAACAACTTTAGTTTTTTTATTTGATAAATAAATAAAATCACCTGATATTTCAGTTATAAACAATTCTTCAAATCCTTTATTACACTTCACATCTATCATTGAAGTTCTTCTGTATTTTTTATTGTAGCAAATAGGGTTATTAAAATTATTAACTAAATGTTTTCTTTTTAATAAATCTTCATATGAAATATTTCTTAATTTTTTTTAAAAACCTGGGGTTCGGACTGGCTTCTCTAAATGCTTCGCGACAACTAACACCTTTATTAACTACAATTTTTATTTCTACAATATTTCCATATGTATCTGGTATTTCGCAGATTATTCCTTTCCATTCTTTGGCAATACTGTCAGCATTAACGCTAAACACCAATCCCAAACTAAGAGTCAGGATCATATATGCTAGTAAGCGTTTCATTGAGATTATTATATCAAAAAAGTCTTTCCCAGGTGAGTCATATGTGTGTACATGGACGGTTGAATTACTTTATGTAATGTAAAAATTATAGGTTTTACTGGTGGGCCCGCCAGGACTCGAACCTGGGACCAATACATTATGAGTGTACTGCTCTAACCAACTGAGCTACAGGCCCTATTAATTTGTTAATTTGTACTTCTATTATAATCGTTCAAGTTATGTTTTATTAACGAACTTATATATTTTTAATTAAATAGTAAGAGTGAGATAAGATATAATAATCAAAGATTAATTCTTGCAACTCTGACAGTCTCACATAATTAAATGTGATTAAATCAAGAATTTCATAGAGTCTTATTTCAGTAATCCAGTCAATTGGATATCCTGGATGTAGATTAAATTTATCAACAATTAAGTCAGGTATTACAAAAAAAAGTAATAAAAATGAGATTTTTTTTAAATTATCATTTGGAAAAATAAAAATTTTAAATTTTAAAAATTGTTTACTTTCGTTAAAAAAATAACAAACTAAAAATGAAAAAGAACACCAAATTAATAGTAAAGTTCTGGGTAGTTCATTTAATAGATTGGACATGTTATGAAAATTCGTTTCAGCTTGATTATTAAACTTCAAAAAAAATTCATTGGACTCCCAAAAAAAAATATGCTGCCCCCAGGAGATTTCCTCAAAAAAATAATAAATTAATCCAATAAAATATGAATAAATAAAAATAGTAAAAAAAATATGTCTACTCTCATATTTATGACCATAAATAAAACGAAATATAAAAAAAACTGAAACTAATAGAAAAATATTTTGTAATATTTCAACTAAACCATTTTCATTCCAAATATAGGGGTTTATAGATGACTTAGACTCAAATGGCAGAAAGTCAATTATGGCGCTGATCTTATAATAATAAGCACTATAAACTCCTTGAATTAGTAAAAGCACTATAAATAAAGCGAACAAATTAAAATAAAATATAAAATTTTTTTTCATTTTAAAAATTCAAATGTATTCTTTGGTGGGCCGTGTTGGTTACGCTCCAACTACCCCTGCAATGTCAATGCAGTACTCTACTATTGAGCTAACGGCCCCATTAACTTTCTAGAAAGCTCTTTAATTGCTTTGATCTACTAGGATGTTTTAGTTTTCTAAGAGCCTTTGCTTCAATTTGACGAATTCTTTCCCTTGTTACTGAAAATTGAAGACCAACCTCCTCTAGTGTGTGATCAGTATTCATACCAACTCCAAATCTCATCCTTAATACTCTTTCTTCTCTTGGTGTTAAAGTTGATAGTATTTTTGTGGTAGCCTCACTTAAATTAGACTTAATTGCTTGCTCTAAAGGAGCTAAAGCTTTTGTATCTTCAATAAAATCTCCTAAACTACTATCTTCCTCATCTCCAACTGGTTTTTCAAGAGAAACTGGTTCTTTTGAGATTTTTAAAACTTTTCTTACTTTTTCAAGTGGCATTCTTAATTTTTTAGCTAATTCTTCCGGGGTAGCTTCTCTTCCAAATTCGCTTAAAATTAATCTTTGAGTTCTTACAATCTTATTAATTGTTTCAATCATATGAACAGGAATTCTTATAGTTCTTGCCTGGTCTGCAATT
>CACHJL010000052.1 GCA_902580135.1 uncultured Pelagibacteraceae bacterium
GATTATATTTTTCAATTAATTTTGATATCAGCTCTGAATTATAGTAAAAGGTATCATAACAAATCTTAATTGGATAGTGCAAATCATCAAAAATATTCCAATCTAAAAATTTAAATCTCTCATCTAAATTGAACAAAATTTTATTAAGTTTTTTACATAATTGAAAAGATATGTTTGTAATATCAATATATTTTTTCCAAAGCGTTTCATGAATACAGAAATCACTAGTTTGAAAAAAAGAAATCTTTTTGTTTTTTAAAAAATAAGAACACTCTGGATTCAGTGAAACAAAAATTACTTTTTCTAAATTGTTTTTTGTGGCAATAATTTGCTTTAATTGCCAAATCTGATCAGCCAAAATAATTTTCATTAATTTATTTTAAAAATGGCAAAACCATTTTCATATCTTGATTAGTATCAATATCTATTGGGATAGTTTTTTTTTGAACAAAAATTTTTGTTTTATTTTTAACTGTAAAATTTCTATTTTTTTTTAAAAAAGAAACTTTGGACATATAAAATGATCCATTAATAAAAAAGTATTTTTTTTTATAGTCTTGCCTACCTTTGCTTTTTTTTATATTGTTTCTCTCTAAGTAATCCCACTTATTATTTTTTAATTTAATGCATTCGTATGGATGCTCTTTCATTAAGCTCACACCTATTAAGGAGTCTAATTTTTTTTTTTTAAATTTATTTATTGCTTTGATTATTTCACTTAAATCGCGTAATGGACTAGTAGGTTGGAGCATCAAAACAGCGTCAAAATGAATATTTTTTTCCTTTTTTAACCAATTAAGTGCGTGTAAGACAGCATCAACTACTAGACTTTTATCTCCAGACAAATTTTTTGGTCTTAAATAATTAGATTTTATTTCAAATTTTTCTGAATATTTTTTAATTTTTATATTATCAGTTGAAACAAAAATATGAATATTTTTAATTTTACTTGCTAAATTTAAAGTGTAATAAATTAATGGCTTACCACAAATTTTATATAAATTTTTATTTTTAATTTCTTTAGATCCACCTCTCGCTGGAATAAAGCATAATATTTTCATTTAAATTTTTTTATTTTCTTTCCCAAATTCTCGTACTCTTTAGGAGTTTTTTTTAGCCAAATGGGTACTGCAATAGCATTTTTTAAAATTTCTTTCGTTTTTATTGATTTCTTAATTTCTTTTGAAGATAGAGCATGATCCCAAAAAGCAGAACAATGCCACTCTATTGCATCAGGCAGATTTTTTGTACCATAGCCTTCTTTTTTTAAAAGATTTATAATCTTACTTCTAATTTTATTATCTTCTTCAAAAAAAATAAAAGTATCATAAGAAGATATGCTCTTATTTGGTTCTTTTCTTATTTCAAAATTTCCAGCAATATTTTTTTTCAAAGACAAAAATCTAGACTTATTGCAATTTAAAATATACTTTAATTTACTTAATTGAACTTTTCCAACTGCAGCTTGCATTTCGGTCATTCTATAATTAAATCCATAAATAGTTTTTGTATCTTTTCCTCTAGGAAATTTTGGATTATTTTCGTGACCATGATCATGATATTCTCTTGAATATTTATCTAATTTTTTATTTTTTGTTACTATCATACCTCCTTCGCCTGTAGTTATAGTTTTTCCAAAATCAAAACTAAAAACCCCAATATCAGCTAGTGTGCCAAGATATTTACCAGAATATTTTCCTCCAATTGCTTCACAATTATCTTCTAAAACTTTAATTTTATATTTTTTTGAAATTTTAATTATTTCTTTTATCTCTGCAGATACCCCAAGCATATGAACTGGCAAAATAACTTTTGTTTTTTTATTAATCACAGATTTAATTTCTTCCGGATTCATATTCAAGCTTTTATCAATATTAACTATTCGTGGTATTGCACCAACATCAAGTATTGCCTCAATTGTTGCTATGAAATTGAATGCTTGAGTTATTACTTCATCTCCAGGTTTGACACCTAATGCTTTAAGTGCAATTTTTATAGCAGCAGTTCCTGATGAAACGGCTAAATTATATTTTGATTTAAGTTTTTTACCGAATGTTTTTTCAAACTCTCTTACATGAAAATTCTTTCTTGATTTTTCAAAACCATGAGCAAAAAGAACACCACCATTTTCAAATATTTTATTTACAGCTTTTTTCTCTTTATGATTTATAATTTCAAAACCTGGCATTTTAGTAATAAATTTTTTTTGTCTTTAAATTTTTATTTAAAAAAGTATTTGCTCCAACCAAACAATTTTTTCCAACATTGATATTTTCTTTGACTACAGAACCACTTCCAATAAAACAGTTATCTGAAATATTTACATTTCCACAAATTACTGCTCCAGATGCTATATGGCAGTTATTTCCTATATTGACATCATGTTCAATTGTACAATTATTATTAATTATACAGTTATTTCCAATTTTAGTCCCTGGACCAACTATAGCTCCATTCATTATAATGCTACCAGTTCCACATATTGAATATTTCGAAACATGTGCTTTTTTTGAAATTACAACGGGTAATTCATAACCAATTTTTTTTAAATTATTATAAATTTTTATTCTCGTTAGAGGACTTTTGATTTGTCCAACTGTTACAAGTGCATGTTTAATTTTTTTTCTTAAAAATATTAAATCTTTATCTGAACCAATTACTTTATAATTAAATAATTTATTTCCTAACTTTGCTTTATCAATTAATCCATAAATTACAAATTTTTGAAATGAATTTTCTATTATATCTATACATGATTTTGCATGACCACCAGCACCAATTAAAATAATTTTTTTTTTC
>CACHJL010000053.1 GCA_902580135.1 uncultured Pelagibacteraceae bacterium
AGATAATACTTTTTTTTTAACAGTTTCAATTGTTTGTTTGGCAAAATCTCGAAGTACCGTTTTATAGTTCTTACTATTTGGAGTATTGCCAATATCTTCAAATTCTAAATTTTGTAATGATATATTTTTATTAATTTTAAGTTCATCAGAATTTACAGATAAAATAATATTTTTTGCATTTAATTTTTTAATATTAAAATATTTGTTGCTAGTTGATTGACCACTTCCAGATTCAAGTGTTGCCTCTAAAGATCTAACATTATCATTAACCATAGTATATTCGATATTAAAATAATAATTTAATTTTATTCCATCTAATACGACACTTTCAATTTCTACGTTGTTGCTGAAAATTGATGATGTATTTAGTTTTAAATATGCTTTATCTAAATTTAAAAGATTTCCATCAAAATTTTTATTCTTTACCTGTAATCCATAAATTTCAGCATCACCATTTCTATAATTAATTTTTAAATTTTCGATAGTTGTTTCTCTATCTAAAACATTTGAAATATTAGTTTCTAAAGAACCTTTAATAATTCTGTCTCCAACAAATTCAGATAAAATATAAAATAAAGAAAAAATAATTAGAAAAAAAGCTAATATTTTTTTCATTAGAAAGATTTATTAATTAATATATTAGAATTATGATTATTATTCTCCATATTAGCATCAATATTAAACTTTAGGTCAAATCCATTAAAATTTTTTACAATATTTATTCCAGTATTTAGATTTTCATTGTAATTAAAATGCAATGCAAATTTCATTTCATCAATTGGCACATATCCTAAAGATAAATAAAATTCATTACTGTGTCCTTTGCCGTTTGCTCTAAATCTTTCAAAATTAGCTACTATGGACCAACCTGATATCGAAGTTGTATCAAAACCATAACCTATCCTATAATTATGTTTTGCTTTATTATCTACAGTGTATTCATAAACTGTAGTTTGACTATTTACATAATAGAACTCTGCATTTGATGTAGGGCTTAAATCCGCGATATATTCTAATCGTCCATGATGATTTATTATTTTTTCATCATTACGTTTATCGGTTTTATCCAAAAGTATACCAATTGTTGCTAGCGCTGACTTAATCTTTTGTTTTTTGTATATTAAGGCATCTGATTGACTATCGCCCAATGTAGTATTTTCTCTAAATTCAGCAAGTTCGGTATATCCTAGGTCAATTTTTATACCAGGATTTAAATTAAATTTTTCATCATTCAATCTTTTACCTAAATTAACAGAACCAAATATTTGTTTTCCTGCTCTATCTCCTTTTAAAATATTCTCGTATGTCACTCTATGATGGTGAATGTCTAGTAAGTTAAAACCAATCATTCCATCGGTAAATATATTATTATCTCTTAACTTTGTGCTATACCTAGCTATGCTATAAGAGTCGGTATTTAATTTGGTTCCGTTTGATCCAATGTCAACATGGTCATTACCATATTGGAATACATAACCATACATTGCATCTGGATCTTTCTCTTTTATTCTATCTGTTCCAATTGAAAAACCATAACTATGAATATCTTTTGAAGAAGATGCTACCGCTTTTCCTTTACCAAAGCTTATTCTGCCTTCACTCCAATCATACCAATCCTCTTCATTTAAATTTCCAGTATTATTTTTTTTTAAATTTTTAAGACCTTTTACTAATCTTGATACTTTTTTGTTTGTAAAATCAATTTGTGCATTTAGGTTTGATAAATTATCTTTATTTTTGTGTCTTCTTAACCATTCAATCCGGTGAAAAACTGGAAGCGTATTGTGTTTAATGATACGTTTTGAAAGTTCTACTTGGGCTTCTACAATTGCTTTAACATCACTATCATTAGTTGGATTACTACAAGTAATTGTACCTGCGCACGAAACACTGTATTCAAAAACTGTATTTGCTCCATCTTTAATATCATCGGTAACATATAATTTTGTAAAATTTGCAGTAAAAATAAATCCCCTCATATTTGAAAGTTGATCGGTTAAACTGTAGGATTGTGAAAACTCTAAAGAAGATGAAGTAATATCCCAAGCTGTTTTTAAAGTATATTTCTTAATAGCATTAGTTTCATTTCCTGCCAAATACAAGACAGTTCCATCAGGATGAAATTGTAAATTTCTTGGATTATCCTCAACACTTTCATGAGTTGCTGAGTTTGCAGTATTAGTTACAGTACTTGAGTCTGTAACATCCCATGGATTATCTAATGTATATTCCTTTATAATATTATTATCTTCTCCAGTAACATACATACGAGTACCATCTGGTTTAAATGTAACAGTTCTTAATTGGCTTTCTCCTGAGACATCGTATGTACCTTCATGATTTAAACTTGAAGTTTGCCAAGGTGTAGATAAGCTAAATTGCTCAATTTTGGTTCCTGTATTATTTACAATAAACATACGCGTTCCGTCAGGTTTAAATACAATAACATGTGGTAAAACGACTGGGTCTATTGATGTTTGAGAAGATAATGTAGCAGTACTTACATCAAAAGGAACACTAAGTGAATATTGTAAAACAGTATCAGGATTAGCTTGTCTTTCTGTAACATACATAATAG
>CACHJL010000054.1 GCA_902580135.1 uncultured Pelagibacteraceae bacterium
AGCTGGTTTATAAAATTTAAAACTCATAATTAATCATATATTTGCGTAGATTTCTCATATATACAATATATTTAAGGTCTTCTTTTTATATCTACTTTTTAGATATTTAAAAAAAACTTTAATATATTTTTCCTTTTGTTACGGATTCTAATTGAGAGATTTATGTCAGGATTACCTAACAAAGCAAAAATTGTTATAATAGGTGGTGGTATTCATGGACTGAGTACAGCATGGAAATTATCCGAGACTTATAAAAACCCTAATGACATTGTAGTATTAGAAAAAAAAGATACAGCTGCTGGTGCTAGCGGAATAGCATGTGGTGTAGTAAGAAATAATTATTTTCAACCAGCAATGAGAGAATTAATGGCTCACTCTGTGAGTGTTTGGGAAAGCGATCCAAAATCATTTAAATATAATCCTGTAGGCTATATGCAAATTTCACCTGAAGTTATGCATAAAGATGTTGCAAGTATATATGAACAGCAAAAAGCAATTGGGTATCAGTCAGTTTTTATTGAAGGCGAAAAAGATTGCATGAAATATATGAAAGGAATGTTTGACGATTGGCAAGCACAAGGAATAACTTCTGTTCTTCATGAAAAAAAGGTGGATACGCATTTAATAAAGATTCAATTAAAGCTTTAGAAAGTAAGGCAAATTCAAACGGAGTAAATGTTCATAAGGGAGTTAAAGTTACAAGTTTTAAAAGAGGAAGTAATAGTAATGCAATAACAGGAGTGGTAACTGATAAAGGAACTATTGATTGTGATCAAGTAGTTATAGGTGCGGGTCCATGGGTTAGAGATTTTTGGAACATGTTAGAGTTACCAAAAACAACTAATGTAAAAGGCAAAGATGGGAAGACGCATGAGGTTGATATGTGGACTTACTGGTTTTTACAAGAAGGAATCTTGGGTGTTGATGCAGACTACTTAAGAACTAATGATGGAAAACAACCTCCTGTAATTCACGTTGATACAGATGCACCGCTTCATTCTGATAAAGATGGAAAACTAATTACTGATGAGTTATGGGGAATATATTACAAACCAGATATTGATGGTTTAGGAGTTCAAGGAGGAACTTCACCTTATATAGTTCAAAAACATTTTGACAAAGTAAATGTTGATCCTTATGGAGTTGAGTCTCCAGAATTTCAAACAACAGATAAATTTTCTGATATGTGGACTTCAGCTTTAGCCCATTGTCAAAAACGTTTTGTTGGGAAATCAAATTTGTATAGAAAAGGTCCATCTGGTGGATTGGGATGTTTAACTCCGGACTCATTTCCAATCTTTGATAGATTTTGTGAAAATGTTTATATGATAGCAGATGCAAATCATGGATATAAAATGATAGGAGTTGGTGAATTAGTAGCTAAAGAAATTTTAGGACAAGAAAGTGAATTGTTAAAACCATTCAGATTCAACCGATACGAGAAAGGTGAATTACACCCTACTTCAAATAGTCCATTCCCATGGAGTTGATGAATCTGTGTAGACAGAATATTTTTTTTCAGTTAACTTTTAAACTTAATAGATAAAAGGAGAGACATGACAGATCTAAGTCCTATCGGAGACATGAGGGCAAGCAAAGAGTATAGATTAGAGATAGCAAAAAATTTATTAATGAAGTGTTTTATAGAAATAAATACAAATAAGTTAACGAGAGTTAATTAATGAGCAAAGAAAACTATATTGAGAAGACTAGGCCACATGATAGCGCTTACAAGCATGTAAGTGGATATGCTGAGTACACCGATGATATTAACGAACCTAAAAATACAATTTATGGCGCTATTGGTTTAAGCAGGAAAGCTCATGCGATAATTAAAAAAATAGACTTAACAGAGGTAAAAAAAAGTAAAGGCGTAATATCTGTAGTTACTTATAGTGATATTCCAGGAAGAAATGATGTAGGACCGGTATTTGATGGAGATCCAGTGTTTCCAAAAAAAAAAGTTGAGTTTTATGGCCAACCATTGTTTGCAGTTGCTGCTATAACGACAGAACTTGCAAGAAAAGCAGTATTAAAAGCTAAGATAACTTATAAAGAGTTAAAACCAGTTATTACAATAAAGGAAGCATTAAATAAAAAACAGTTCTTATTTAAACCTAGAAAAATAAAAAAAGGTAATCCTTCTAAGAAAATAAAAACATCAAAAAATATTTTAAAAGGCAATTTTACAACAGGAAGTCAAGAACACTTTTATTTAGAAGGTCAAGCAGCTTTTGTTATTCCTAAAGAAGATGATAATTTTTTAGTTTATAGCTCAACACAACATCCTTCAGAGACTCAACAATTAATTGCAAAAATGTTCAATCAAAAAAGTAATTCAATTAATGTTGAGGTAAGAAGAATTGGAGGTGGGTTTGGAGGAAAAGAAACAAATTTTATGACAGCTTGTATTTGTGCGTTGTTAGCTAAAAAATCAGGTCAGCCTGTCAAATTAAGATTAGATAGAGATGATGATATAATATTAACTGGTA
>CACHJL010000055.1 GCA_902580135.1 uncultured Pelagibacteraceae bacterium
ACTCTTGATGCTGTTGACAAAGGTTTAATTGATTGTGGATTTGCTTGGACTCACTATTGGTCAGGAGAACATCCTGCTGCTATGCTATTTGGATCTCCAGTTGCAGGTGCGGGTGTTGGTATAGATAACATCGCTTTCTTATCTTGGTTTTTATCAGGTGGTGGAGAGCAACTTTATGATCAACTTTGGAAGGAAATGAAAAGAGATATCAAAGGTTTCATGCTTCAACCAGTTGGACCAGAGGCTTTAGGATGGTTCCCAGAGCCAATCAAAAACATGGACGATTTCAGAAAATTGAAATTCAGAACTCCTCCAGGAATTCCAGGACAAACTTATAAAGATATCGGAATTGCATCAGTTGCTATGGGTGGTGGAGATATTCTTCCAGCTCTTGAAGCAGGAACTATTGATGCTGCTGAATGGTGTTGCCCTAAGCCTGACATGGTTTTTGGTTTCCAAAAAGTTCTTAAACATTACTACCTACAAGGTTTACACCAAGTAGTGGTAAATGCTGACTTTTATTTAAATGGAACTAAATACAATGGCTTAACTGACCATGAAAAAACATCTTTAAAAGTTGCAGCAGATGCTTCATTAATGAAATCTTTAGCAAGAAGAATTCTTGTAAATGGAGAAGCATTACATGAACTGACTACTAAACATGGTGTTCAATTACATGATACTCCTAAAGATTACTTCGTTGAGTACATGGCAGCAGCAAATGCTACTTTAGAAAAGAATTCAAAAGAAAATGCGTTCTTTAAAAAAGTATGGGACTCTCAGAAAAAATTTGCTGATACAGCAGTTCCTTTCTGGGCAGGAGCTCAAATGTCAAATGCACAGCTAGGTATGGCTCACGCAGCGACATTAAAGTAGTAGTTTAATAAAAAAAAATAAAAAAAGCGGACTTATTTTATTAAGTCCGCTTTTTTTTAGGAAGAATAGATGGCAAAAAAACCAACTAAATTAGATATTTCTGATGAAATGATCGCCGAGAGAAGAGGCGGATCTAAAAAAATGCCAAAAGACATGCCTTTATGGATGTCAAAAACAATCGTAGGTATAGATAATTTTAGCAAAATAATTGGTAATATTGTTTGTTGGATCACTATACCTTTAATATTAGGAATGGTTTATGAAGTCCTAGCCAGAAAATTATTTTTAGCACCAACAATTTGGGCTTACGATATGAGTAGATTTTTTTATGGTGCTTTGTTTATGTTAGGTGCAGGTTATGCACTTTCAAAAGGCGTTCATATTCGAGCTGATTTTTTATATAGAAATTTTAAAGTTAAAACGCAGGGTAGAGTAGATTTCTGGCTTTACTTATTATTTTATTTTCCAGGATTAATTGTTTTTTGTTATATGACAGTTGGTTTTGTTCAAGAGTCTATAATGAGAAGTGAAAGAGGTATGGATACTACTTGGATGCCTTATATGTGGCCTATTAAAACATGTTTATTGATAGGTATTATTTTCTTATTAATTCAAGGAATTTCAGAATTATTAAAAAGTTATTATGCTGCCACTAAAGGTAGATGGCCGGGTGAAAAATGATCTCTCACTTAATAGATCCCGCAACACTTGGTTTTATACTTGTTGGAGTTATGCTTTTTGCAATTTTTGTAGGATTTCCAATTTCATTTACATTAATTTTCTTAGGTTTTGTTTTTGGCTATCTAGGTTTTGGAAAATTAGTTTTTTATTTAATGACACTCCAATTTTCTATGGTCATGACAGAACAAACCTTGGCCGCTGTCCCACTCTTTGTGTTTATGGGGATTATGATGGAGCAAGCAGGATTAATGGAAAGATTATTTTCTGCGTTCCAATTGATGTTAGCTAAGGTAAGAGGTTCCTTATACTACGCAGTGTTGTTTGTTTCAGTAATTTTTGCTGCTGCAACAGGTATAGTTGGTGCTTCAGTAACAATACTTGGAATTATGGCAGCTAAGTCAATGAATAAATCAAATTATGATGTAAAACTTGCAGCTGGCACAATTACTGCAGGCGGAACTCTAGGAATATTAATTCCACCTAGCATTATGCTTGTTGTAATGGGACCGATAATGGAAATACCTGTTACTGATTTATTTGCAGCAGCAATACTTCCGGGAGTTTTATTGGCATGCTTGTATGCTGCATATACAACAATCAGATGTATGATGAACCCAAAACTTGGACCACCTTTGCCAAAAAATTTAAGAGCAACAAACATGAAAGATGTTTGGATAGAGTTTTTTGTAGGATTGGTTCCACCAGCAGCTTTAGTTTTTGCTGCTCTTGGGAGTATTTTATTTGGTTTTGCTACACCAACAGAAGCCGCTGGTTGTGGTGCAGCAGGATCTTTAATACTAGCCTTGGCATATAAAAAATTAACACTTTCAAAATTACAAGATGCCTTAGTTAAAACTTTAGAAATTTCAGCTTTAATAATGGTTTTAGTTGCGGCTTCAAATTTCTTTGGAGCGGTTTTTGCA
>CACHJL010000056.1 GCA_902580135.1 uncultured Pelagibacteraceae bacterium
GCGCGCCATTTTACACTAATTTTCTTTATTTTTTGTTATTGATGAAAAGAGAAGTTTCTGCTTTACTCCTAACAATTCAAATTAAGTTTTGAATTATTTGTTAACAAATAAATAATAAACAAGAGGAAGAAATAATGTTTAAATTAATAAAACAATTAACTTCTTTAGTTGCTATGCTTGCAGTGCTGTTTACTTTTACAACTGAAACTATGGCCGCTAAAAAGTCTAAAACTCTAAAAAATACTACAAAAAAAGGTTTTGTAAGATGTGGAGTTTCTCAAGGTCTTCCAGGATTTTCTAATGCTGACGCTGCAGGAAACTGGACTGGTGTTGACGTTGATGTATGTAGAGCTGTAGCTGCTGCGGTACTAGGTGATGCAAGTAAAGTCAAATTTACTCCATTAAGTGCCAAAGAAAGATTTACTGCTTTAACATCAAACGAAATTGATATCTTGTCAAGAAACACTACTTGGACACTTTCTAGAGATGCTGACATTGGACTAACTTTCGTAGGTGTAAATTTCTATGACGGTCAAGGTTTTATGGTTAGAAAAAATTCAGGTTATTCATCTGTGAATGATTTCAAAGATGGTATATCTGCATGTACTAACTTAGGAACAACTACTGAGCTTAATATGAGAGATTTCTTTAATTCAAAAGGAATTAAATATGAGCCAGTAACTTTCGAAAAAGCCGACGAAGTTGTTTCAGCATATGATGCTGGAAGATGTGATACTTACACTACAGATAAATCTGGTCTAGCTGCTCAAAGAATTAAATTGAGCAATCCTGACGATCATATCGTGTTACCTGAAACTATTTCAAAAGAGCCTTTAGGCCCTGTTGTACGTCAAGGTGATTCCGTTTGGGAAGACATTGTAAGATGGTCTCTAAACGTTATGATTGAAGCTGAAGAGTATGGTGTTAATTCTAGTAACGCAGACTCTATGAAAACTTCTGATAACCCAGCTGTTAAAAGATTAGTTGGTGCAGAAGGTGAATTAGGTGCAGCTTTAGGTCTAGATAACGACTGGAGTTTAAGAATTATCAAGCAAGTTGGTAACTATGGTGAAAGTTATAAAAGAAATATAGCTGACACAGGAATTTTACCTGATAGAGGTCCAAACGAGCTATGGACAAAAGGCGGAATTCTTTACGTTCCACCAGCAAGATAATTTTTATCTTATAAATTACATAAAAAGGGCTAGATTTTTCTAGCCCTTTTTTTTATAAATCATGAAGACTTGTGAATTTTAATTTTAAAAAATTACTGCCCCAAACTCTTACAATACTAGTTGTAATCCTAGTATTTGGATTTTTTACCTACAATGCTCAAGTGAATATGGAAAATAGAGGTATAACCTTTGGTTATGGCTTTTTATCACAAGAATCTTCTTTTGATGTTCAATTTTCATTAATTGAATTTGACGGATCTCATTCATATTTTAGAGCATATTTGGTAGGTTTGCTTAATACTATTTTAGTTTCATCAATAGGTATTGTATTAGCTACAATAATAGGAGTTGTTGTTGGTATAGCAAGATTATCAAAAAATTATCTTATAGAAAAAACAGCAGCAGTTTATGTGGAATTTTTTAGAAATATTCCTTTATTATTACAAATATTTTTTTGGTATTTTGCTGCATTAAGAGCTCTACCTTTGCCTCAAAAAGCAGAGCCAATGCTTGGAGTATTTTTCTTAACAATTAAAGGATTTTTTGTTCCTGCATTTGTTTGGAACAATTTAGATGTTTTTATTTATTCAATTATAGCAGCAATAATATCGATAATATTTGTAAGGATATATGCTAGAAAAAAACAAGAAACTGAAGGCAAACAAACTCCAGTTTTATATATTTCTGTAGGCTTGTTATTAATTTTACCTCTTTTAAGTTTTGTCTTGGGTGGATCTAGTTTTTCCGTCGAAATACCTGTTTTAAAGCAAATGTCTCAAACTTCATTTACTTATGAAGGTGGATTAGGTCTTCCACCAGAACTAATATCATTAGCTCTTGCTTTATCTTTATACACCGCAACATTTATTGCTGAGTGCGTAAGAGCAGGGGTTCAAGGAGTTGGAAAAGGTCAAAAAGAAGCTGCTGCTTCTATAGGATTAACTCCAAATCAAGTATTAAAATTAGTTGTTATGCCCCAAGCATTAAGAATAATTATTCCACCAACAACTAATCAATATTTAAACCTAACTAAAAATTCTTCACTAGCCGCAGCTATAGCATATCCAGATTTAGTATTGGTTTTTGCAGGAACTGCCTTGATGCAAACGGGTAGAGCAATTGAAATTGTCTCTATTACAATGTTAACTTATTTATCACTAAGTATATCAATCTCTATTTTTATGAATTGGTATAACAAAAAAATAGCAATTAAAGAAAAATAATGAATAAATCAAATATTTTAACTCCTGAAAAAAATAATTTGCAAGCTTATT
>CACHJL010000057.1 GCA_902580135.1 uncultured Pelagibacteraceae bacterium
TGCTCTCCACTTCGTCATTTCCGCTTCTGTTGGCACATACCACTCTTTAGCAGATGCTTTAATTGCATCTTCACCATTCTTAATCCAAGCTGCATCTAACTCGTTTACTTTTTCTCCATAAGCATCAGCTGCCGCGTGTAACCATTTTCTCTGTTGATCAGACAATGCATTATACTGTTTTGCATCCATCGCTAGAATGTTTCCTGACCACATTCCTCCGATCTCAGTGAAATACTTCGCAACTTCATGAAGTTTTGCTACGTGCTGCCATGGACTAGCAACATACTGACCTTCAACTACACCTGATTGAAGACCTTGATATAATTGACTCCAGTCATAAGGTGTTGGTGTTGCACCCCAATTTTTAACCAGCATGAACTCAACTGGACTCTTAGTAGTACGCCATTTTAGTCCTTTCATATCATCTGGTTCATGAACAGGTCTAGTTGCATTTCCAAGTTGTCTGAATCCTCCACTTGAATATACAGAAAGGCAAATGTGACCAGCATTTTCAAGAGCAAGTTTACACTGTCTTTCAGCTAACCATTCATCTGATATTCTTTTAGCGTCCTCTAGTGATTTGAAAATAAATGGCAAATCAAAAATTGCTAACTCTGGCCCAAAGTTACCGTAGTTTGCAGTAGAACTAGTCCATAAAGCTATAAGTCCTTGGTTAGCTTGTTCACCACATTTTTGCTCTGAACATAAGCTTCTTTGATAATGAGGCTCAATTTTCATCTTACCCCCAGATGCTTTGTCCATAGCTGGTATCAGTGCCTGATCTATAGCGTCTCCAATTGGCATACCCAATCTACCAGTAGTCCCAAGCTTAAGAACTATCTCTGCAACAGCGGCATGAGTAAAGAAAGTAATTGCAACCGCCGTGAGTAGTGTCCTAAAAATTTTTTTAGTAAACATATAATTGTTCTCCTTTTAATTAATTAAATTATCGATATTTAAATTCAAATTGATCCTGAAGTAAAACAAAAAAGAAGCTAAGGTATTCAAAATGGGATTGCAATCAAAAGTTGTGTCAATAATGTGTAGTTAATCTATTTATTTTAGTCTAAAGGTGCCTTAAATTAAAATTTAGAAATAAAATAAAATACAATTTATAAAAAAAAATTTATGAGCTCACAAAGCAAATATAAAGCAATAGCTAGTAAACTCAAATTTGAAGGAAGAGCATTCATTAATGGCAGATATGTAAATGCTATTGATGGTAAAAAATTTGAAACAATCAATCCTGCAACTGGTAAAAAACTTTGTGCTGTTGCAAAATGTAATCATAAAGATGTTGATTTGGCAGTTAAAGTTTCAAGGAAAGCTTTTAATAGTGGAGTTTGGTCTAGAAGTTCACCTGAACATAGAAAAGAAGTTTTATTAAAATTTGCTGAATTACTTAGAAAACATGGTGATGAAAATTCAGTTTTAGAATGTATAGATACAGGTAAACTTATCGCCGATTGTATTAATGAAGTTGCAAATGATGCGCCAATGCATTTTCAGTGGTATGGAGAATTAATTGATAAAGTATTTGGAAAAGTTGGTCCAACAGAGCCGTCTATTACTAGTTTAATTGTTAAAGAACCAATAGGAGTTGTTGCTGGAATTGTTCCTTGGAACTTTCCTTTAATGATGGCGGTATGGAAAATGGCACCAGCTCTTGCAGCTGGTTGTTCAGTAATAATTAAGCCAGCAGAAGATACACCGCTTACAGCAATTAGAGTTGCTCAAATTGGAAAAGAGGCAGGAATACCTGATGGAGTTTTGAATGTACTTCCAGGTTATGGTGATGTTGGTGAGGCTTTAGGTCGACACAAAGATGTTGATGCAGTGTCTTTTACAGGTTCGACTGAAGTAGGTGGTTATTTTTTAAAATATTCAAGTGAAAGTAATTTAAAACCTGTTGCTTTAGAGATGGGAGGAAAAAGTCCATTTATAGTTTTAGAGGATGCTAAAATTACCAACGATTTAATTGATAATGCTATGAATTCTGCATTTTGGAACGGTGGACAGAACTGTTCAGCAAATATGAGACAGATTGTTCATAAAAAAGTAAAAGATGAATTTTTAGACAAAGTTATTAAAAAAGTTAAAAAGTTAAAAGTAGGAGATCCATTAGACTTAAAATCGAATATGGGATCCATGATTTCAAAAGGACATTTACAAACTGTTGATGGATATATCCAAAAAGGAATAGATGAAGGGGCAAAACTTTTATCTGGAGGAGTTTCAAATAATAAGCAAACAGGTTTTTATGCAAAACCAACTTTATTTGACGGATTAAAAGAAAATATGACCATCGCTAAAGAAGAAATATTTGGACCAGTACTAGGTGTTTTAACAGTTAAAAATGATGAAGAAGCTTTGAAAATTGCTAGTAATTCTAAATACGGATTACATGCAAGTGTATTTACTCAAGACATAAACAGAGCATTTCATT
>CACHJL010000058.1 GCA_902580135.1 uncultured Pelagibacteraceae bacterium
ACATGCTTATCTGTATTGACTGAAGAAGATTTTTTTTTAGGTAATTTTATTCATATAAGCAAAATTAAACAAAAAATAGATTTACCAATTTTATGTAAAGATTTTTTTTTCGATAAATTTCAAGTTCATCTTGCAAAAAGTTATGGTGCTGATGCAATTTTAATAATTCTTGCTGGTATTTCTGAAGAAGAAGCTAACCAACTTTACGAAGAAGCAATTAAATTAAAAATGACTACAATAGTTGAAGTTCATACAATAGAGGAAGCAAAAAAAGCACTTAGATTCACTGAAGCATTAATTGGTATTAATAATAGAAATTTAAAAACATTAAAAACAGATATCAATACAACTTATGATATCTGCGATATATTAATTAATCACCGACTACCTTTAATTTCAGAAAGTGGAATTAAAAATAAAGAGGAGTTATTAGAAATTAAGCAAAAAACTAAAATAAAAACTTTTTTAATCGGTGAATCATTATTAAAAAATTTAGATAAAAATAATATTTTTTCAGTTTTATAGTTAAATTAGTACTGTATTTATTGATATTTTTAACTATTGTTTAATTTGTAGAACTTTTGTAGAACAAATATGTACTTAATTTGTTCTATGTTAACTAAAAAACAAAAAAACCTGCTTTTATTTATCAACAAGAAGTTGAGATCTTCAGGAATATCACCTTCTTACGAAGAAATGAAAGCTTCATTAAATCTTAAATCAAAATCAGGAATTCATAGATTGATTAGTGCATTAGAAGAAAGAGGATTTATTAAAAGACTTGCACACAAAGCTAGAGCTTTAGAGGTAATCAAATTACCTGAGACTGCTTCGGCAAATGACATATATAATAGCTTTTCTCCTAGTGTAATTAAAGGTGGTTTAGACAATGATAATTCAAATAATAATGATGGTAGTGATGTACCGGTTCTTGGAAATATTGCAGCAGGAACTCCTGTTGAAGCAATCCAAAACGAAGTTAATAGAATACCTTTACCAAGTAATATAGAGAAAAACGGAGAATTTTTTGGTTTAAAAGTTCAAGGAGATTCCATGATTGAAGCTGGTATCAATGACGGTGATACTGTAATTGTAAAAAAGACTGACACAGCAGATAATGGAAAAATTGTAGTAGCATTAATTGATGATAATGAAGCAATGTTAAAAAGAATTAGGAGAAAAGGCAAAACAGTAGCATTAGAAAGTGCTAATAGAAATTACGAAACAAAAATATTTGGCCCAGATAGAGTTAAAGTTCAAGGAATTCTAGTATCTTTATATAGAAACTTTCAATAAAATAGTCTAAACATTTTGAATGTCAAAAATAGCAACGCGATTTGCTCCATCACCAACAGGACCTTTGCATATTGGAGGCGTAAGAACTGCATTATTTAATTGGTTATTTTCTAAAAACCAAGGTGGTACTTTTCACTTAAGAATAGAAGATACTGATAAAGAAAGATCAAAAGATGAATACAAAGATCAAATTATTAAATCCTTAAAGAATATAGGTTTAGAATATGATGGTGATGAATACTTACAATCAAAAGAAATAAATAATCATATTAAAATTGCTAATGAATTATTACAAAATGGTAATGCTTACAAATGCTATTGTTCAAATGAGGAAATCGAGGAACAAAAAAAAAGAGCTAAACAAAAAAAAATTCCTTATATCTACAATAGAAAATGGAGGGATAAAAAAGAATCTGAAGCTCCAGATAATATTAAACCTGTAATACGATTTAAAAGTAAAATAGAGGGATCAACTACTTTAAAAGATTTAGTTCAAGGAGAGGTACAAATTGATAATAATACTATTGAAGATTTTATAATAATAAGAAATGATGGATCGCCTACATATAATTTATCTGCGGCAGTAGATGATCATAAAATGAAAATCTCACATATAATTAGAGGAGACGATCATAAAATTAATACATTTAAACAAATGCAAATTTATGAAGCAATGAATTGGGGTCTTCCTTCATATGCTCACATACCTTTAATTCATACCGCTCATGGAAAAAAACTGTCAAAAAGAGACAAGGAATCAACTATTGATGATTATTCAAATATTGGAATAATGCCTGAAGCGTTAAGAAATTACTTACTAAGACTGGGATGGTCCTACAAAGATAAAGAAATATTTACCCTTGATGAAAGTATTAAATATTTTAATTTGCAAGGTATTGGAAAATCTCCCTCAAAATTAGATATAAATCGAATTTTATCAATGAACGAACATTATATTAAAAACATTAATGAAAAAGAATTATACGAAAGATTAGAAGAATATTGCCTTATATATAAAGAAAAAATTGAAACAAATAAAAAAGATAAATTAAAAAATTCGCTTTCTTTTTTAAAAAATAAAGCAAAAACTTTAGAGGATGTTTACAATAATTCAAAATATATATTATCAAACAA
>CACHJL010000059.1 GCA_902580135.1 uncultured Pelagibacteraceae bacterium
TATAAATAATGTAAAGAAAGCAAAAAAATACATTAAAATTGGTGATATTTTTCAAGTAGTTTTGAGTCAAAGATTTGAGTGTAAATTAACTAAGGAACCTATTGATATTTATAAAAAATTAAGAAAAACAAATCCATCCCCATTTATGTATTTTTTTAATTTCAATGATTTTCAAATAGTTGGGGCAAGTCCTGAGATTTTAGTTCGATTAAGAGATGACAAAATAACAATACGACCAATTGCTGGTACAAGACCAAGAGGAAAAAATAAGAGGCAAGACAAATTTTTTGAAAAGGATTTATTAAAAGATAAGAAAGAATTATCAGAACATTTAATGCTTTTAGATCTTGGTAGAAACGATACTGGAAAAGTTTCTAAAACCAATACAGTAAAAGTAACTGAAAGCTTTAAAATTGAAAGATATTCTCATGTAATGCATATAGTGTCTAACGTTGAAGGATCTTTTAATAATAAATTTTCTAAGTTTGAAACACTTTTATCTGGTTTTCCGGCGGGAACAGTTTCTGGAGCACCTAAAATTAGAGCAATGGAAATTATCGATGAACTAGAAAATACCAGAAGAAAAGTTTACGCAGGAGGAATTGGTTATTTTTCAGCAAATGGTGATTTTGACACATGTATAGCTTTAAGAACAGCTGTTTCAAAAAATAATAAATTCTATGTTCAATCTGGCGCTGGTATTGTAGCTGATAGCAAACCAATAAATGAGTTTAAAGAAACTGAAAATAAAGCCAAAGCTTTATTAAAAGCTTTAGAATAGTTTTATGAAAATAATTTTAATTGATAATTATGATAGTTTTACATTTAACTTATATCATTATTTGTCAACTTACTCAGATGTCGATGTGGTTAGGAATGATAAAATTAATTCAGATGAAATTGTAAAAAAAAAATATGATAAAATAGTTATATCTCCTGGACCAGGTAATCCAAATCAAGCTGGCAATTGTATAAAAATAGTTAAAAGACTTTATAAAAAAATTCCAATACTTGGTGTATGTCTTGGTCATCAAATCATTGGACAGGTTTTTGGATCAAAAATAATCCAAGCAAAAAATTTAGTTCATGGTAAAACAAGTAAAATAATTTCAAAAAAAAAGGGGATTTTAAAAAATCTTCCTAAAATTTTTGAAGCTACTAGATATCATAGTCTTATAATAGACAAAAAAACTTTATCGAAAAATTTAACAATTACCGCAGTAACCAAAGATGGTATTATAATGGGCATTAAACATAATAATTATAATGTTCATGGAGTACAATTTCATCCAGAAAGCATTAAAACAAAGTATGGCATGAACATTTTAAAAAATTTTATAATGGAGAAATGAAAAATTTTATTAAAAAATTAAAAAATAAAGTAAATTTAAGTTTTGATGAGAGTAAAAATGCCTTTGAAATATTAATGGAAGGAAAAGCTTCCGAGCAAGAAATATATGACTTTTTGACTCTACTCTCTTCAAAAGGTGAAGTTTCTAGTGAAATAGCTGGAGGAGTTCATGTTTTAAGAGATAAATCTAAAAGAGTTAATATCACAAATTGTGTAGATACTTGTGGAACTGGTGGAGATGGTAAGAATACTTTAAATATATCTACGGCTTCAGCATTACTGCTAGCAAGTATGGGTATAAAGGTGGCTAAACATGGAAATAAGGCTGTATCATCTAAATGTGGCTCTGGAGATGTTTTAGAGGCATTAAATATTAAAATTAACCTAGAACCTAATGAAATAGAAAAGCAGATAAATAAAAATAATTTTGGTTTTATGTTTGCACCAAATTATCATAGTGCAATGAAATATGTAGGACCAACAAGAAAAAAAATTGGAAAAAGAACAATATTTAATATGATTGGACCATTAAGTAGCCCTGCCCTTGTAGAAAGACAAGTAGTAGGTGTTTTTGATAAAAAATTACTTAAAATTTTTGCTAATGCTCTAAAAAATTTAAATATTAAATTTGCATGGATTGTTAATAGTGAAGATGGTTTAGATGAAATTTCACCTTATGACAAAACAAATATTGTACAGCTTAAAAATGGTGAAATATCTGAAATTGTAATTAATCCAAATGAATTAAATATAAATGCAGATAAATTTGAAAATTTATTAGGGGATGATGCTAAATTTAATGCAAGTAAAATGATTGATATATTTAAAGGTGAAGATAATGATTTTTCAAAAGCTGTTTGTTTAAATGCAGCCGCTGGATTAATCGTGATGGGGAGACATTTAAATTTTAAAGATTCTTATGATGAAGCAAGAAATTTTATTCTATCTGGGAAAACATATAATCATTTGAAATTATTACAAAATGTCTAATAATATTCTAAAAAAAATTTTAGATAATAAAAAAACTAAAATAAATA
>CACHJL010000060.1 GCA_902580135.1 uncultured Pelagibacteraceae bacterium
ATGTTCACACTTGCATGGCTCCGTATTTAAAATTTTAATTATATCTCCAGTTCTATATCTTATTAATGGTTGTGCCTCTTTGTAAATTGTACTAATTACCATTTCTCCCTCAGAGTTTTTTTTAATTGGCAAAGTTTTTTTACTAATTGGATCTATTATTTCTAAATACAAATTACCATTTGAAATAAAATTTAAACCTGACTTACAATTAAAACATTCGGACCCAAAAAGATTCCATACCTCTGCCAAGCCAAAGTTGAAATTAATTGCTTTAATTCCCCAAGTATTTTCTAATTTTTTTCTATAGTTTTCATCTTGAAGACCTCCTTCTGTTCCCAAGAGTCCTAATTTAAGACCTAATTCTTTTGGTTTAATATTAAAACTTTCCTTTAAAACTTGCTCAAGTTTATTAAGATAAGAAGGAGTGGATGAAATTGTATTTATTTTTAAATTTATAATTGTTTCAATTAACTGTTTTGAATTTCCAACGCCGAATGGTATTACAGTTGCTCCTGACTCCTCGATTGATAAGTGGTCTGTAAAACCTCCCATCCACATACAATAATTTAAACAATGAACAACCAAGTCTTTAGACTTTAAACCTGCTACATTAGAACAAAAAGCACCGTTTTCCGCCATTAATTTTGCATCATTTTTAGATAAAGCTAAAATTAAGGGTTTATTTGTGGTTCCAGAAGTACGGTGTATTCTAAGTATTTCATTTTCATTTATACATAAATTTGATCCGAAAGGCGGGTTATCTTCTTGGTCTTTTAATAAATCTTTTTTTGTTGTAAAAGGAATTTTTTCAAAATCAGAATAATTATTAATTTTTTTATTTTTTATCAATTTTTTTTTATAAAATTTACTCTTATTTAGAATATTCTCTATACTTTTTAAGATTAAAATCTCATAATTTTTTTTACCAACAATATCAAACGAATTATTGAAACTCATCAAATTTGTTTTTGTTGACTTATGTTGTTTTCATTATGATCATAAATAGATACTGCAAATTTATTTTCTTTAAAAAAAAGAAATTCTGTTAGATCTTTCCTTAATTGAATTGTATTTTTGCCTGGCTGTCCATCAGAAATTCTTTTATTTTTATTACTGGAAGAATTAACTTAGTTGTACCAGAAATAAATACCTCGTCTGCTAACAAAAGTTCTCCTAATTTAAACATTTTTTCAAAAATTTTAATATTTTTCATTTTAGCAAATTGTATTATTACATCCCTTGTCACTCCTTTAAGTATATTTGAGGAAGTGGTAAAAAGATTATTATCTTTAAAATAAAAAAGATTTCCAGTGGTTGCCTCGGTAATGTATCCATCTCTGTTCTGAAATAACGCATCATCTTTATTGCTTTCTTTTGCTTTAATCGAGGCAAAATAACTTGGTAAAAAATTACAATTTTTTGACTCTGGAAATACCCTTTCTATAGAAACTGTCATTACATCTAAGCCTGATCTTACTGCTTGTATTTCTTTTTCCTCAGGATATTTTGAAACAATTATATTGATAGATGGTTTACATAATTGTCCATTATCAACTATAACATCTGGTCCAACACCTCTATGGAATCCAACTCTTATCCTTTTTCTTCCTTTAATATGTAAGTTTTTTTTATAAGTTTCGAATATCCATTTTTTAACTATTTTTTTTTCCCATGGTGTCTCTAAATGTATAATTTCTGCAGACTCATATAATCTTTCTATATGTTCATCTAGCATAAACAACTTGTTATTATTTGACATTAAAGTTGTCCAGCATCCATTTCCATAAAGATATCCGTGGTCTAGTACTGAAACTTTTGCTTTATCTTCAGGATAAAATTTACCATCAATAAATATAATAGAATTCATTTCAATGTTCTTAATAATTTTGCCGGGTTTCCTGCAACTACTGATTTATTTTTTACATCTTTTCTTACAACTGATCCCATTCCAACAATGGATTTATAACCTATAGTAATATTGTTATCAACTGATACGTTTGGTGCAATCCAGCAGTCACGTTTAATTTTACATCTTCCACTTAATATCGATCCAGCAGTAATTTGACAACTTTTACCAATAACTACATTATGCCCTATCTGAACAAGATCATCTATTAAAACATCATCCGATATTAATGTATTTTCTAAAGAACCTTTTTCTATGGAAACGTTAGAACCTATCCAAACTCTTTTACCAATTTTAATACCGCCAGTGTGAGGAAAATGAATATGTTTATTATTTTTATAAGCAAAACCAAAACCTTCACTTCCAATAGTTGAATTTGATTTTATTACACAATTTGAGCCAATTATAACTTCGCCTGTAATGACAACATTATTT